>JAQBHE010000327.1:0-4532 GCA_032128015.1 Holophagae bacterium | reverse complement strand
GCCCGCAGTCATCGACCAGAAACTGGTGGCGGCACTCGAGGCCGGGCTACCGGATTGCGCTGGTGTCGCTCTCGGGTTCGACCGTTTGGTGCTCCTGGCGCTGGGGCTCGACCGGATCGAAGAAGTACTGGCGTTTCCGATCGACCGCGCGTGATCTTCGGAGGGGACTCCGGCCAACCGCGGTTCAAACACCGAACAGCCGGCCGACGAACCAGGCGCTGCCAGCGATCGCGAGCATCACCGAACCAGGGACGGTGATGATCCGGCGATAGTCCGGCCGCCGGCGCCACAGACCGAAGACCAGGAAGGCGACCGCCAGCACCGTCAACTGGCCCATTTCCACACCGGCGTTGAACGTCAGCAGTCCGGTCACCAAGCGTCCTCGCGGCAGCCCCAGCTCGCCGAGAACCCCGGCGAAACCGAGGCCGTGGAGCAGGCCGAAGCCGAACACCAGCGCCAGTCGGCGCGCTCGCACCTCGGTGGTCGCCAGGTTCTCGATCGCGACCACCGCGATCGAGAGCGCAATCAGCGGTTCGACGACCGACGGGGATAGGGTGAACCAGCCGAGGACCGAGATCGCCAGGGTCGCGGTATGCGCGAGAGTGAAAGCACTGACCTGCCACAGCAGCCGATCGAGCCGCGGACTCAGCAGGAACAGCCCGAGGACGAACATCACGTGATCGATTCCGCGGGGCACGATGTGCAGGAAGCCGAGGCGGAGGTAGCGCCCGGCAACCTGCACGAATGGCAGACGAGCTCCGGTGTCGATCCGGAGCGCCGGGCTCTCTTCTCCCGGCTCGAGCACGATCAGGGTCGGCGCCTCCGCGACGGAAGAACCGTCGGCGCCCGCAGGGTCTCCTGCGCCCGCCCGATCCTCGGCGCCCGCCACCTCGACCGCGAGATGGACCTCGCGAAACGAGCGCGAAGCAAAGAACGTGAACGGTCCAGCGCCATCGGGCACCCGACCACGCAAACGCGCCCTGGTACCGAGTGCCGTGCCGAGCGCTCCGCCGCTGTCATCCGGAGAGCTGCGATCCGCTTCGGGAAGCTCGAGCACGAAAGGCTCCGGCTCGCCGCCGAAACGCAGTCGCACCCGGCGCTCGAACAGCTCGGTTAGCCGCGCCATCCCGCGCTCCCGCTCGACAAGGTCCAGAGCCAAGATCTGGGCCGCGAGCTCTTCCGGGGCATGGCCCGGGCCCAATCCCAGGAACAGAGCGTCGAGGTCGCAGGTAATGTCGACCGCGAAGGTACCGTCGGCAGCGAACCGAGCGTCGACCCGGGTGAGCTGAAGGTCATGCCCGCGGGCGAGGCCGGGAGCCAGCACGAGCAGCGCTCCGACGGCCAGCGTGGCGAGTCTCAAGGCCCACGCCTCTCCCCTCTCCCTGCGGACTCCTGTGGAATAATCGCCGTCGTGAGCGAGGCGACCACCGAAGGCATCCGCGTCGAGGTGAGCTCGTTTTACGTCGAAGAGCGAAGCACGCCGCGAGAGGACTACTACTTCTTTGCCTACCGGGTCCGGATCTCGAACCTGGGGCCGGAGACCGCGCAGCTGATCTCGCGACGCTGGTGCATCACCGACGCCGACGGCCGTGACGAAACGGTCGAGGGACCGGGGGTGGTCGGTGAACAGCCGATCCTGCAACCGGGCGCTCATTTCGAGTACACCAGCTTCTGCCCACTTCCCACCGTCGTCGGCTCGATGCGCGGAAGCTACCAGATGCGGACCGCGACCGGCCGCGACTTCGAAGCCGAGATCCCGGCCTTCACCCTCGCGGTTCCGCACGCGGTGAATTGAGGCACACGTCGAGGGCTTCTGGTTCCTAGTCTGAACCTGCGTCGACCTCTTCCCCTCCGCCGGCGACCGAGGCGTCGCTCAGTGGCAGTCCCTCGAAGACTGCGTCCAGCAGCGCGGTGGCGAAGACGCCGCTGGGTAGCGAGAACGTCAACACCAGCGTGCCGTCGGCCTGCGGTTGCGCTTCGAGATCCCGAGTCGGGATTCGCAACGCCCGTCGCTCACCTGCGACGTCGATTCGGAACTCCGAGGGGCTGGGGATCTCGAACAGCTCCAAGACTTCTCGCTCGAGGCTCGCCACCTGACCGTCGACACCCGCCGCGCGGCGTCCGAACAACGGGCCGCTGGGGCTGACCTCGAGACGCTCGACTTCGGCTGCCAGATCCGCCGGCTCGCGCACCGGCCGCACCAGACCCGACCGGTGGTCGACGGCAACATCGCCGACGCAAAGCCGATCCACCGCACGCTGGCCCGGGACCTCGAGCGTTTCGGAGCCGACTTCTGGAAACAGCCGCGACCGCCGATCGAGCACCTCGTTGAACACCGCGGACTGCAATGCCGAGACCAGGAACCGGGCGTCGCGGCGATCACCCGGCGGCGCCAACCCGGTGAGCACGGCGCGGCCGAGATCGGGGTTGAGCCCACCGCGTCCGAACCGCTGCGGTCCGAAGCGGTTCGCGATGCCAAAGCGGCGGAGTCCCGCCGCCCGATCGACGGCAATCAAGAGTTCGCCGGGATCCAGGTCGCGAATCACCAAACGGAAGGCATTGCCGACGAGCTCGCCGGCGCGCAAGCGATGGCGGTTCCTCGCTGCATCGAGAACCCTGGCCCCGTCGAGCTGAATTGCGCCTGCCGCAGCCGGATCCAGGCCAGGCACCGAGAACCACTGGCGAGTGACCGCCACCCGGTCCTTGCGACCGGCGTAGCCAACCTGCGAGCCACGAAGACCGAGACTAGCGGCGAGATCGCGAGCGACCCCGTCGGTGGTGCGACCACGCTTCTCGATCAACACCAAGGTCTGAGCTCCGTCGCCGCTCGGCGGATAGAGCAGCTCCTCCTGGACTTCGAAGTCCTCGGCATACACCCGGTACTTGGCCATCGCCGGATCATGTCACCGCCGTTGGACCCGCGGCCGCGGGCTGCAGTCAGCCGGCGGCTGCGGCTGGTTCGGCGACTCGCTGTTCCCCGGTCGCTGGCGCCGGCGCGTCGGCTGCCGCCGTTGCGGCTACCGCGGTTGCCAGCGGCACCGCCGCTCCGACGCCGAAGACGCGGTCGCACCACAGGTCGAAGGCGAGGAGGGTGAACAGCGGTTTGCGATGATTTCGTTGTTGAGAAGCGTGCTCGTCGAGCAGCTGGTGGATCCCCTCGGGCCGGAACAGGCCGCGCGCCAGCACTCGCTCGGTCGAGAAACGCTCGGTCAGCTCCTGGCTCAGACCTTCCAGGATCCAACGCGAGAAGGGGATGTTGAAGCCCCGCTTGCGGCGGCCCAGAATCTCCTTCGGCAACCGCCGTTGGCAGGCCTTGCGTAACACCAGCTTGGTCGTCATGCCTCTCAGCTTGAGCGACGAAGGCAGAGAAGCAACGAGCTCGGCGAGCCGGGTATCCAGGAACGGAGCCCGCGCCTCGAGCGACGCCAGCATCGTCGCGCGATCGACCTTGGTCAGCAGGCCATCCTGGAGATACATCGTGAAGTCGGTGTAAAGGACCCGCGAGAGATCGTCGGGAAAGGCTTTCGACGCCAGTCGATCCTTGGCGGAGCCGAAGGGGTCGTCATCGCCGAGTCGGTCGAGGACCGCCTGCGACAGCACCGCCGAGTGCTGAGCAGGAGCCAGGCTTCCGAACCAAGTGTGGTGCCGCTCGACCAACGGCATCGCCACCCCCGAAACGAAGCGCTCCAGGAGGTAGCCAAGGCTGACGTTGCCCATTCGCGAGGGCAATAGCCGCGAGACACCGCGCAGTAGCGAGCTTCGAAGGAATGGCGGGAGCGGGCTCAGCGCTGCCGCCACTCGGTGACCGAGATAGGTGGGATAGCCAGCGAAGAGCTCGTCGGCCCCCTCCCCCGAGAGCACCACCTTGACCCGCTGGCGAGCGAACCGCGCCAACAGGTGGGTCGGCAAGGTCGAGGCGTCGCCCAGCGGCTCGTCGAAACCCTCGCCGACCAGCCGCAGGCCCTCTGCAAGATCCTGATCGTCGAGGATCAGCTCGTGAAAGTCTGCGCCAAAGTGCTCAGCAGTCCGCCTCGCGGCCGACGTCTCGTCGAAATCTGGATCTCGATGGCCGAGCGAGAAAACGGGAACGCCGGGTCCTTGCTGTTCCGCCAGGTGGGCGAGAACGGTCGACGAATCGATGCCCCCGGAGAGGAACACTCCCACCGGGAGGTCGCTCATGCTCCGGCGGCGCACGGCGTCGGAGATCGCCGCGTCGACCTCATCGGCGACCGACCGCAGGTCGACGTCTCCTCGCCGGCCGAAAGAGTCGGCGAGGTCCCAGTAGCGGTGAACCGTGGCGGCACCGTCGCGGAAATCCAGATAGTGCCCCGCGGGCAGCTTGCGGATGCTGGCGATCGGGGTATGGGGCGCGGGAAAGAAGTCATGGAGCAGGTACCGGCGGAGGGCCACCGGGTCGACCGCCGGCGAGACCTCCGGATGGCGCAGCAGCGCTCCCAGCTCAGAGGCGAAGGCAATCTCGCCGTCACCCAGCCAATAGAACAGCGGTTTTTCGCCGGCGCGATCGCGGGCCA
>JAQBHE010000326.1:0-16365 GCA_032128015.1 Holophagae bacterium | reverse complement strand
AGGCGGCCTTCCTGCGCGATACCCCCAAGGCCGAGCTCACCCGCCTGTCCCAAGTGGTGATCGAGGAGCCGCTAGTGGCGGCTGGGATCGACACCAAAGAGCTGCGCCAAGGCACGATGTGGACCCGGGTGAGCCAAGCGAGGATTCCCGGCCTCGCCTCGTTCGCGAGCCCCGGGCAGCTGGTGCGCGTGCTGCTGCGCATCGAGCAAGGGCGGATGGTCGATGCCTGGTCGTCGCTCGAAATGAAGCGATTCTTGTACATGACCAAGCGCCGGTACCGCTATGTCTACGCTCCCGAGCTGGCGGCGGCCGCGGTGTACTTCAAGAGCGGCTCGTTCTACGAGTGTCAGCCCGAGCCCGACTTCAAGTGCGCCCGCTACATGGGCAACGTCCGCAACTTGATGAACTCGGTGGCGATCGTCGAAACCCCCGCCCAGCACTCGCAGGAGCAGCGGTCGCCCGAGCAGAAGCGCTATCTAGTGGTCATGTTCTCGAACGTGCTCAAGGTCAACTCGGCCTGGGACCACTCACGGGTCGGAGCGGCGATCGACGAGGTCGTGAGGACCCGCAAGCCGGCGGCGGTCAAGGACCAAGCCACCCCGGACCAACTGCGTGAGGCCGGCAAGTCGGAGACTTCCGGATAGCCCGACCTTCAGCGCGCGGTCCTCGAGACCGCTGCCTGTCCGAGGAACCTGTCCGAGTCATCGAGGCAGCGCGACCGGCCACTCGACGAGCGGCAGGATCTCGCACTCACCACCGGCGCTGCGCGCCGGTTGGCGTGCTGGCACCCGCAGCAAGGCGGTGCCACGGGCGTAGGCGGCGACATCGTGAGAGCCCAGGGGCACCACCGGCCGCGCGCGCAGGCGGCCATCTGCGAACCCGACCTCGCAGGGCAAGAACAGGGCGCGCGCCTTGGTCGCGGGCAGCGCGCCGTCGAGCTCGGCGCGCAGGGCCCCGAACCAGTAACCGTCCTCGAATCCCATCATCCGGCGCAGCGCTGGACGCACCAGCAGCCAGAACGTGACCATCGCCGAGGCGGGGTTGCCGGGAAGTGCGAACACCCAGCCGCCAGGGTGACGGGCAGCGACCATCGGCTTGCCCGGCTGGATGGCTACCGCGTCGAACAGGATCTCGGCGCCGTGCTCCTCGAGCACGCCCTCGACGAGGTCGAAATCCCCCATCGAGACGCCGCCGCTGAGCACCAAGACGCCGGCCCGCATTCCGATCGCGATCTTCTCGCCGAGCGCATCGCGGCGGTCGGGAGCTATTCCCAGGATCTCGACTTCGAGGCCGAGTTGGCGGCCGGCGGCGACGAAAAAATCACGGTGAGAGTCGCGAATCTGGCCGGGGCCGGGATCCTCGTCGGGCGCGACCAACTCGCTGCCGGTGGTCAAGAACGCCAGCCGGGGTCGGCCGACCACCGCCACCCTCCCATAGCCGTGGGTCGCGAGCAGGCTGAGCGTCCCTGGGGTCACCAAGTGGCCGGCCGGGAGTAGGGCGCCGCCGGTGGCGGCGACTTCGCCACGACGACGGATGTGCTGGGCGGGCTCGCCGGGTTCCACGAGCACGACCTCGGTGCTTCCTGGGCGAGTGTCTTCGATCGGCACCACCCGGTCGGCGCCCGCGGGCACCGGGGCTCCGGTCATGATCCGCGCCGCGGTGCCAGGTTCGAGGACCGCGCCGGGGGGGTCGCCGGCAGCCACCACAAGACGCACTGGCAGCGCTGTGGCGGCCTGGGAGTCTGGGCCGACCGCGAATCCGTCCATCGCCGAGACATCGCTCGGTGGCACGTCGAGGGTGGCGTCGAGGCTCGTTGCCAGCACCCGTCCCAAGGCGTCGAGGCGGGTTACCAGGGCGGCTGGTTGCGGCTCCAAGCGGCCGGCTAGGCGCCGCCAGGCTTCCTCGGGGTCGAGCATGCGACGACATGGTACCAGGGCCGCGGCCGGGCGAATCGAGAGGCGCCGAGCCGTACCCGATAGACGCCGCTGGTATGATGAAATCTCTCGAAATACCTGCGAGACGAGGCTTCGTCTAGGGAGTCGTGTGAGCTTGGACCTCAAGTACCAGTACCGCGGTGACCTCGCCGAGCGACCGCTCCCCGAGATGCTGCAGACGATCTACCAGCACCGCGTTCCAGGAGTGATCCAGGCAATTCGAGACGACCAGGTGCGGCGGGCCTACGTGCGCGACAGCGCGGTGATTCATGCGACCTCGTCGGACCTTCAGGAGTCCCTCGGCTGCTATCTGCTCAAGACCGGCAGGATCTCGCGTCAGGACTTTCGCTCGACGATGCGGGCGCGACGCGATTCCGACCACCGCTTGGGAGTGCTGCTGGTCGAGCGCGGACTGATGGCGCCTGCCGAGCTCCAACGGACGGTGCGACTCCAGACCGCGAGCATCCTCTGGGGCCTGTTCACGTGGGCGCGCGGAATCGTCACCTTCAGCATCGGCGAGTTCGACCAGCCGACTGCGACCCTGATCCAGATCCCGATGCGCCAGGCGATCAAGGAAGGAGTCAAGCGGGTCACCAACCTCGCACCGCTCCTCCAGCGCGTCGGCGGGCCCAACACTGTCCTCGAGCCGACCTTCACCACCGAGGACCTGATCGACGCGGCGCTCAGCCAGGAAGAGCTCGACTTGCTCCGCCAAGTCGACGGCGCCAAGAGTCTGGCCGACCTCTGCGACTCGGGAGGCGGGGACCGAAACGCGAATGGGCGCTTGCTTTACGCGTTTCACGTCCTACAATTCGTTCGCCCGCGAGCCGAGTCGACATCCGGCTCGATCAAGATTCGTCTCAAGTCCACCTAGCAGTCCACCAACAGTCCACTTAGGAGTCTCGGCCCGGGGTTGACGCCTCGGAGCCCGGAGCGCGAAGAATGCCTCTTTACGAATACGAATGCCTGGCCTGTGGCATCCATTTCGAGGTGATGCAGGGCCTGCGCGAACGACCGATTCGCAAATGCCAGAAGTGCGGGGAAACCAAGGTCCGCAAGAAGATGTCGGCGCCCGCCTTCCAGTTCAAAGGAACCGGTTGGTACGTCACCGACTACGCCTCTGACAAGGGCAAGAAGGACAAGAAGGACAACGAAGGCAAAGAGGGCAGGGAGGGCAAGGAGGCGCCGGCGGGGACCAAGGCCGAGAGCGCAGACGCCTCTTCAGCCGGCGACAGCGTGAAGCCCGCGGAAAAAGGTGATGCGGGCAAGAAAGAAGCTGCGACCGCGGCGACCGGCGACAAAGCCAAGACTCGCCCGGCAGCCAAGAAGACTTCAGATAGCAACTGAAGAAAGGCCGGGCTCAGGGTTCGCCGTCGTCTTCGGCGCCACCGTCCTCGGCGCCACTGTCCTCGGCGCTACCGTCCTCGGAGCCGTCCTGGCGGCCGCTGGTCAGCCCCGCTTTCCGAGCGTAGTAGCGAAACGACCGGAAGGTCATCCCAAGGAGCTCCGCGGCCTGGGTCTGGACACTGTCGCAACGGGCCAGGGCCTCGGCCATCAGCTGGGAGCGCAGGCGCTCCAGGTAGGCTTCGAGGTCGATGCCTTCCGCGGGCAGCGAGATCGCCTCTTCGATCCCGCTGTTGGCGACCAATGACGGCGGCAGGTCGGCGGCGGTGATGACCTCGCTCGAAGCGAGCGCCAGGGTGCGCTCGATGATGTTCTCGAGCTCCCGAACGTTGCCGGGCCAGGCGTAGTCCTCGAGATGCCTCATCGCTTCGACCGAGAATCGGCGCTCGCCGTGGCGCTCGCCGGCGTCCATCTGCTGGCCGTACTTCTTGAGGAAGTGGTCGACCAGCAACGGGATGTCCTCCCGGCGCTTGCGCAGTGGCGGTAGGCGGATCGGGATGACGTTGATTCGGTAATAGAGATCCTCGCGAAAGGTGCCGGCGCCGATTGCTTCTTCGAGGTCGCGGTTGGTGGCGGCGAGGATCCGCACGTCGATCTCCTCCTCGTGGTTGCCGCCAACTTTGCGCACCCGGCGCTCTTGGATCGCGCGCAGCAGCTTGACCTGCATGGTGGTGCTCATCTCGCCGATCTCGTCGAGGAAGAGGGTGCCGCCGCTGGCCTCTTGAAAAAGACCGCGCTTCTCCTTGACGGCGCCGGTGAACGCGCCGCGCTCGTGACCGAACAACTCGCTCTCGAGGAGGTTCTCCGGCAGCGCACCGCAGTTGATCGACAGGAAACGGCGGTCGGAGCGATTGCTGTTGAAATGGATCGCTCGCGCAATCAGCTCCTTGCCGGTGCCGCTCTCGCCCTGGATCAGGACGGTCGACGGGGTCTTCGCGATCTTCTCGATCAGCGAGTAGATCGCGAGCATTCGCCCGCTGCGGCCGATGATGTTGGAGAAGGTGTAGCGCTCCTCGAGCTCTCGGCGCAGGTAGGCGTTCTCGTCGAACAGCTGGGTCTTCTCGAGCGCCTTCTCGACCAGCAGCTTCAGCTCCTCGACGTCGAACGGTTTCGACACGTAGTCGTAGGCGCCGAGCTTCATCGCTTCGATCGCCGACTCGGTCGAGGTGTAGGCGGTCATCATGATCACCGCGGTGAGTTCTTCGCGCTGGCGCTTGATCTCGCGGAGCAGCTCGAGGCCGTTGCCATCGGGCATCGTCAGGTCGCACAGCAAGAGGTCGAAGTTGGCGCCGTCGAGCGCTTCGCGACCGCCAGTGACCGAGTGGGCGACGGTGACCGCGTAGTTCTGACCCTCGAATAGCAGGCGCAGGAAATCGACGAGGTTCTCCTCATCGTCGACGATCAAGATCCGCGGCTTCATCGAACAACCTCCGCCCAACGGCCTTCATTCTGGTCGCTGGCGACCCGTGGCAGGGCGACGTCGATGCGGGTCCCGACTCCTGGAGTGCTCTCGACCTGGATCGTTCCGCCATGCTCCTCGACGATCCGGTAGACGATCGCCATGCCGATCCCGGTGCCGCCGTCGAACCGCGATTGGAAAGGGTGGAACAGCCGCGCGCGCTGCTCGGCGCCCATGCCCTGACCCTGGTCCTCGAAGCGCAACCGGTAGTCATCCGCCGAGCCGCGGCCGATGATCCTGAGCGCCCCTCCCTTGGGCATGGCGCGGATGGCGTTGCGGGCCAGGTTCCAGAAGATCTGGCTGACCTGATCACGATCGGCCTGCAGGTGAGCCCGCGGGGGATCGAGATCGACCTCGATCCGATGCGCGGCGCCGACCTCCGGGCTGTTGCGCAGCAGCGCCAGGCTCTCCTCGAGCAGGGTGCCGACCTCGAACTCGGTGATCTTGCGCGGCGACGGTCGGGCGAAGCGCAGGAAGGCCTTGATCGTGCGGTCGAGGCGCTGGCTCTCTTGGAGCAAGATCTCCAACAAGCGCTTCTGCTCGCTCGCGGGGGGAGCGACGCGCGACAGGACCTGCACCGAGCCGGAGATCGCAGCCAACGGATTGCCGATCTCGTGCGCCAGTCCGGCGGCCAACTCGCCGACTGCCGCCATGCGATCGCGGCGCCGCAGCTGCTCTTGGAGTCGCCGGGATTCGGTGAGATCCTGAAAGATCACGGTGTAGCCGCGACGCTCGCCGCCGCGGTCGCGCAGCTCGGCGATCGAAAAGCCGATCCACTGTCGGTCCTCGCCGGCGCGCAGCTCGACCTCGTCTCGCAGTCGTTCGTCGAGGTGGTCGGCGGAGGTGAGCTCGCGCCAGCGCTCCGGGCTGATCAGGCCGAGGTCGGTGATCTGCCTGCCGATCGCCTCCGGGCGCGTGAGGTGAAGAATGGCCAGGCCGGCGGGGTTGATCGAGCCGATATGGCCCGCGAGGTCGATCGCGATCAGGCCGCTTGACATCGACTCGATGACGTCGCGATGAAGCACTTCGAGCGCCGCCATGCTCTCGACGGTCTCGAGCAACTGCTGCTCGACCCGCGAAACGTCGCGACCCAGATAGGAGGTCAGCACCGCGACGCCGTAGAACCCGAACAGGTGGACCGCGAGAGCGTACGCGAGCCGCGCCACTGTCGACACGTTACCGACCCCGGTCGCCCCACTGGCGACCAACCACCCTTGGTGGTGAGCGACGATCAAAGCGGCGTACAGCAGCCAGGCGACGCCAGCGACGGCCAGTCCAGCCTGCCGGCGCAACAGCACCGAGGCGATCGCGATCACCACCAGGTAGAGCATCGAGAATGGACTCGCGACGCCGCCGGTAAAGTGGACCAGGTAGGTGATCAGCAGCAGGTCGCCGATGAACTGCACGTAGGCCTGGGCCGTCAGCCAACGCTTGGTGATGCGCAGCCAGCTGGCGTAGAGGAGGCTTCCCAGGTAGCTCAGGCCAGCGAATCGAACCAGCAAGCGGACCGGCAGCGCGTAGCTGGAATCGACGCTCAGGCTCACCAGGAAGGTGGGGAGCAGTACACTGGTCACCACCACCAGGCGGAAGGCGATGAGCCAACGGAGTTGCTGGCCGCGCCGCTGCGCGAGCAACTCGGGAACGGCTCGAGAGGTCATCGCAACGCCTGCCCCATCGGGCGCCAGCTTTGCCCCTGCTGGCGAAGCGGGCGCCGGCCGGCAGCCGAACGCCACCGCACGGTCAGCCGATCTGCTGCAGAATCGAGTACATCGGCAGGTACATCGCGGTGACGATGGTGCCGATCACCGAGCCGAGCACCACGATCATGATCGGTTCGAGGAGCTTCATCAGGCCGTCGACCGCGGTGTCGACTTCGTCCTCGTAGAAGTCGGCGATCTTCGACAGCATCTGATCCAGGGCGCCGGTTTGCTCACCGACGTTGACCATCTGACACACCATCGCCGGGAAGATCTTGGTCTGCTGCAACGGCTCGCTGATCGTCTTGCCTTCTTCGACGCTCTTGCGCACCGCCATGATCGAGTCCTCGACCACCGCGTTGCCGGAGGTGCGGGCGGTGATCTCGAGGCCGTCGAGGATCGGCACTCCCGACGCGGTGAGGGTGGACAGGGTGCGGCAAAACCGAGCGACCGCGATCTTGAGCAGCAAGAGACCGAGGATCGGGATCTTGAGCAAGATGCGGTCGATCACCCGCCGTCCGCGAGCCGTGGCGCGATAGCGCGAGATGCCGATGCTGATGAGCACGATGGCGAGCGCAATCAGCGGCGTGTAGCGGCCGACGAAGTTGCTCGCTGCGACGATCACCCGGGTGAGGTAGGGAAGCTGGGCGCCGAGGCCCGCGAACATCTGAGCGAACACCGGGATGACTTTCCACAGGATGATGTAGACCACCCCCGCCGCGATCACCACCACCGACACCGGGTACATCATCGCCGCGCGCACCTGGGAGCGCAGCCGCACCGCCTTCTCGATATAAGTCGACAGTCGTTGGAGGATGATGTCGAGGATACCGCCGGCCTCGCCGGCAGCGATCATGTTCACGAACAGGTTGTCGAACGCCTTGGGATGCTTGCGCATCGCCTCGGCCAGCGACAACCCGGATTCGACATCGGTGCGGGTGGTGTCGATCATCCTCTTGAAGGCCTGGTTCTCCTCCTGCTGGCCGAGAATCTCCATGCACTGGACCAGGGGCAGCCCGGCGTCGAGCATCACCGAGAACTGACGGGTGAAGATTGCCAGGCGCTTGGAATCGACACGCCGGGTCGGCAGCTTCGGCAGCAGTGGGATCTTCCGGCCGCGCTCGCGGATCGAGGAGACCTGGATCTGCTGGCGGCGCAACGCGGCGACCGCGGCGTCGCGGTTGTCGGCGAGCAGCACGCCCTCTTGGTTCTGACCGGCGCGGCCGCGGCCTTTCCAGGTGAAACTCGGCATCGCTGGTTACCTCACGGCTTCGACCGGCTGGAGCGGCAGTCCGAGCGACGCTGGACCCCGGGTGATGATCTCCTGGAGCTCCTCGGGCAGCGACGAGCGGGCGAGCGCGGTCTGCAACGAAATCAGGCGGCGGAAGTAAAGGCTGGCAAGCGACTGGTTGAAGGTCATCATCCCGTGCTTCGCCTGACCGGCTTGCATCATTCCGTAGATCTGATGGATCTTGTCCTCGCGGATCAGATGGCGGATCGCGGCGGTCGGAATCAGGATCTCCATCGCCAGGGCGCGGCCCTTGCCGCCGGCCTTCGGCAACAGGGTCTGACAGAGGATCGCCTCGAGCACGAACGAGAGCTGGGTGCGGACCTGCGATTGCTGGTGGGCGGGAAAGATGTCGACCACCCGGTTGATGGTCTGAGCGGTGGAGTTGGTGTGGAGGGTGGCAAAAGTCAGGTGACCGGTCTCGGCGATCCGCAGCGCCGCCTCGACGGTCTCCAGGTCGCGCATCTCGCCGATCAGCACGACGTCGGGATCCTGGCGGAGCACCGAGCGCAGGGCGTTCGTGAAGCTATGGGTGTCGGCGATCAGCTCGCGCTGGTTGATCAGACAGCTCTTGTGGTCGTGGAGGTACTCGACTGGATCCTCGATGGTGACGATGTGCTCGTGGCGCTCGCGGTTGATCTTGTCGATCATCGCCGCGAGGGTGGTCGACTTGCCGGAACCGGTGGGGCCGGTGACCAGCACCAACCCCCGCGGCTTCTCGCAGACTTTCTCGACGATCTGTGGCAGTCCCAGCTCTCGGAAACCCAGGATCTTGTAAGGGATCTGGCGGAACACCGCCGCCACCGCTCCGCGCTGGTGGAAGACATTGGCGCGGAACCGGGCCATTCCCCGGATCCCGAACGAGAAGTCGATCTCGAGTTGCTCCTCGAGCCGGTGCTTCTGGTTGTCGGTGAGGATCGAGTAGGCGATCTGCTTGGTCTCGGTGGGGGTCAGCGGTGGCGTGTTCAGCGGCCGCAGTACCCCGTCCACCCTCACCTGGGGTGGCGAGTTGATCGTGATGTGCAGATCGGAGCCCCCCTGCTCCACCATGGTCTTGAGCATGGCGTTCAGGCTCAGCGGCATTCTCGCGCAACCTCCTCGAAGACCAAGAGTTTAGCAGCATCCTTCTCGCCCGGTCTGCGAGATCCTCTCGCCCGGTCTGCGAGCGTCTGCCGCCGCCGCGGGTTGCCCCGCGAACCAGCGCGCTCGCAACCTGTCCGAGCAGCGGCTACGGCTCGGTGGCCGCAGGCTCGGCGGGCTCGACGATGAGCTCTCCGACCCATGCGAACAGCTCCGGCAGGCGCTCTGCGGAGTCGTCGGCGGCCGGATAGAGATAGTGGAAGGTGACCAGCCGGTTAGCCCGCGGATGGATCAGGAACAGCCGGGTCTCCTCGAGTCGCCTGCCGTCCTCGTCGAAGCGGCCGCGCGAGTAGTAGGCCTGGCCGGCAGGCGTGACCATCTTGCGGCCCCCCGAGTACTCCCCGGCCGGTCGCGCCTCGTAGATCGCCTTCTGGCTGTTCGTGACCTTGACCAGATCGATTCCGAAGTCGCTGCTCTCGCCGGCCTCGACCCACATCGCGCCTTCGCGCGCGGTGCTTTCGCGGGCGGTGCCTTCGCGATCTTCCGCCGCCCAGCGGAGTCGGATCGCGCCACCCTCGCTGCCCGCGACTTCGAAGCCCGCTGGCAAGTCCGCGAAAGCAAGGTCGAGGGCGGCGCTGGCGACAGCACGCTTCTCCGGAGCGGCCGGCGGCTCGGCCTGGCAACCGAGGCCGGCGGCGAGCAGCAGGAGGCCCAATGCCCGATTGCGGGCCCCCATGCAGCGGACAGGCCGCGGTCGGCGGTCGGAAGGGCTGGGCATGGGCAGAAGCTATCAGGGTTGCGGTCAGGGATCGAAACGAGATCGAAGTTCGGCCGGGAGCAGCGGGCAGGTAGTCGACGGCCGGCGCGCGAGCGCGCGCCGGGACGCCGCGACGATGTCGTAGCCAAAGTCGCGAAGCCTGCGCGGCAGAATCGACAACAGGCTGGCGATCGCCGGCCACGGCCGGTCGAGAAGGCGCAAGACCGCGATCGCGGCGTCCGAGCGGTAGAGCCATCGGCGGTCTGGCAGCAGCAGCGCCACCGAGTCGGGTCGGTCCGTAGATGCCATCGGCGTGCCCGCCAGGAAGGTCTCGCCGCCGAGCGGCGCGAAACGAAAACGGGCCTTCGTATCCCGCAGCGCCACGAAGCCCACCGCCCAGTGGCAGAACCCGCAGTCGCCGTCGTAATACAGCCGGATTGGTGCCGGAAGCGCCGAGTCTTTCATGATGTCCGCCATGCTATGTTGACGGCCCATGAAGCCGCTGTTTATCACGTTCGAAGGGCTCGACGGCAGCGGCAAGTCGTCGCATCTGGCGACGGTCGCGGAGCGAATTCGCGGCGCCGGGGTCGCGGTCTGTGAGACCCACGAGCCGGGCGGCACGCCGTTCGGCGAGCGCCTGCGCGAGGCCTTCCTCGATCCGGCCTCCCAGGGGCTCGACGGCAAGATCGAGCTGCTCTTGGTGTTCGCCTCCCGTCGTCATCACTTGTTGCAGGTGATCGAGCCGGCGCTGCGCGCTGGCGCCCACGTTTTGTGCGATCGCTTCAGCGACTCGACGTTCGCCTACCAGGGACGTGGCCGGGGCGTGCCGATCGAGTTGATTACCCAGGTCGACCGATTGGCGACCGGTTCGCGGGTGCCCGATCGCACCCTGCTGTTCGATCTGCCACCGGAGGTGGCGCGCGCGCGCAGCCACTCGGCGAGTCGGCAGCGGCGAACCGGCGGCACCGCGGATCGCCTGGACACCGAAGAACTGGCGTTCTACCGGCGGGTGCGCGAGGGCTACCTCGAGCTCGCGCGCGCGGCCCCGGAGCGCTATTGGGTGATCGACTCTTCGCGACCCCGCGAGGAAACTGCGCGCGATGTCGAGGGCGCGCTCGGCGACCTGGTCGAGCTGCGCGCGGTCGTCGAATGAACTTCGAAGAAGCGCTCGGGCTGGCGCGCAGCGGCAAACTCTATCCGGGGCTGATCCTCCACGGCGCGGATCGCGAGCTGCGGCTTACGGCTGCGATCGAGCTCGCGCGGACCCTGCTGTGCGAGCGTGAGCCCGGGCAGCGGCCGTGCGATCAGTGCCGCCACTGCCGGCGGATCGTCGGCCCGGCGGCCGAGGCGACTGCTTTCCATCCCGACTTCTTGCTGCTCGAGCGTGACTTGCGCACCGTCACCTCCGCCGATGCGGTGCGCAACCTGGTGCGCGCGGCCCAACTCCACCCGTTCGAGGCGCGCGGCCAGGTTTTCGTTCTCGCCGATGCCGAGACCCTGGCCGATGCCGCCGCCAACGCCCTGCTCAAGAACCTCGAGGAGCCGCCGACTTCGGCGCCCCGGCACTACTTGTTGCTTGCCCCTTCTGCGGTCGAACTGCTGCCGACGCTGCGTAGCCGATCGATGCCGATCTATCTGGGCCTGCAGGCGCTCGAAGCCAGCGGCGATATCGAGTCTCTCATCGCGACCCTGCGCGGGTTGTGCGAGGAGCATTCCGACAGCGGATCGCCGGTGCTGCTGCTCGCGGTCGCTGGCGTCCTTCACTCCGCCGGCAACTGGGACGATCCGCGTAGCCTGAGGCCGTGGTCGCAGGCCGCGGGGCTGATCCTCGAGTTGGTGCGCGAGTCGGAGGACCGGGCGTTGCGCCAGCGATTGCTGCAGCTGTCCGAAGAGCTGCTCGTTGGCCCCGAGCTGCGGGTTCGCGGAGTTCCCGCACTGCGCATTCTCGAAGGTGCGGTCGCGCACTCTCTTGCTCGGCCGATCCATCAAGGATCGTAGCCGCCCCGCCCATTCGGTACAATCGAGGATCTCGGCCGACTCGCGTCGGTCTCCCACCCCGCCGGCGGCCCAACCTCCGACCTAGGCCGCCCCTTCTCCCAACCCCCTCTTGAAACCGCTATGTGGAGACTTCGTCATGAATCAGCTCGATAGTCAGCTTCCGTCCCCGAACGCTCGCCGCAAGTCGGGGTCATTGGTGGCGGCGTGCGCCTTTGCCGCCGTGCTGGTTGCGCCGCTGTCCGCGCAGCCGCCGGCCGCGGGCGCCGATGACGTCGCCACGGTGGCGGGTCAACGGATCGACCGTTCCCAGCTGATGGATCGGGCCAGCGACCAGCTCGAGAACGTCAAGGTCGAGCTCCTCAAGTGCCAGGCCTCCGCCGAGGAGAACCGCCACCGCGCGCTCGAGGTCACGGTCGAGACCATGGTCCGCGAACAACTGGTGGCGAGAGCCGCGGCAGCCGCGGGCAAGGACACCGGCGCATGGCTCGGCGACGAGAAGGCGCGGCGGCTGCTGTCCCTGAGCCAGGAAGACGTCGACAAATTCTTCTCGGAGAACCAGGCCAGCATGCAGCGCTACAACCGCCAGCAGATCGAGTCGCAGGTTCGCGACCACCTGGTGACCGAGGCGGTGTTCACCGATCTCAAGCTGCTCTATCCGGTCGACTACCTGCTCGGTCCGTACCGCGTCGACGTGACGGGCGACGGGTCACCGACCAAGGGCGCCGCGGACGCGCCAGTGACCATCGTCGAGTTCTCGGACTTCCAGTGCCCGTACTGTCAGAGCGTGCTGCCAACGCTCGAGCAAGCGCTCGCCAAGTACGAAGGCAAGGTGCGGTTGGTGTTCCGCCAGTTTCCGCTGTACTCCATCCACCCCCAGGCGGCGAAGGCTGCCGAGGCCTCCCTGTGCGCCAACGACCAAGGCAAGTTCTGGGCGATGCACGACCTGATGTTCGCCGAGCAGAAGAGCCTCGATCTGCCCAGCTTGAAAGAGAAGGCCGGGCGTCTCGAGCTCGACCAGGCTGCGTTCGACACCTGCCTCGATTCCGGTCGCCACGATCCTCGAGTGCGCGCCGACGTTCAGGCGGGATCGGCGATCGGGGTCAGCGGCACTCCGGCGATGTTCATCAACGGTCGGCCGTACTCCGGTGCGCTCAGCTTCGAGCAACTGGCCGCGGTGATCGATGAGGAGCTCGAGCCCAAACCAAGTGACCGCTGACCGAGTGACCGATAAGCGTGCGCACCCCGAGCGTGCGCTCGCTGAGCGCGCACTCGACCCCGGCGAACCGCGCGCGGTCCTCCACCGCGCGGCCGACCTCGCGGCCGACTACCTCGAAGGCGCCGAGCGCTATTCGGTGCGGCCGGCGATCGCGCCCGGAGAGGTCGCCGCCCAGCTGCCTCGAGCGCCGCCGGAGCAGGCCGAGGACTGGGAGCGCATCCTCGAGGACTACCGCTCGCTGATCGAGCCCAACGTCACCCACTGGAACCACCCTGGATTCCTGGGCTACTTTGCCAACACCGGTTCGCTGCCGGGGGTGGTCGGCGAGACCCTGACTGCGGCGCTCAACGTCAACGCCATGCTATGGCGCACCGCGCCTGCCGCCACCGAGCTCGAGGAACGGGTGTGCGATTGGCTGCGCCAGATGTTTGGCCTGCCCGCCGCCTTCTCGGGGCACATCAACGACACTGCTTCGGTGAGCACCCTGATTGCACTCGCGGCGGCCCGCCAGCGGGCCTGGCCGCAAGTGCGTGAGCGCGGGCTGTGCGGGGGGCCGCGACTCTTGGTCTACGCCAGCGACCAGGCCCACTCGTCGGTCGACAAGGCAGCGATCACGCTCGGTCTGGGTACCCTGGGCGTGCGTCGGATCCCGAGCGACCGTCAGTTCCGGCTCGACCCGGACGCGCTCGCGGCGGCGATTGCCGAGGACCGAGCGGACGGTGCGCGGCCGATCGCGGTGGTGGCGACTGCGGGAACCACCTCGACCACCAGCGTCGACCCGCTCGCCGCGATCGCGCGCCTGTGCCAGCGCGAGGGGGTGTGGCTCCACGTCGACGCCGCTTACGGCGGCGCCGCCGCGATCTGTCCGGAGCTGCGGCCCCTGTTCGCTGGTTGGGAGGCCGCCGACTCGATCGTCATGAACCCTCACAAGTGGCTGTTCGTGCCGATGGACTGCTCGGTGCTGTGGTTGCGCGACCCGGACGCCCTGCGCACCGCCTTCGCGGTGGTGCCGGCGTACCTCGAGACCAGCGAGTCGGCGACCAACCTGATGGACCTGGGGGTGCAGCTCGGCCGGCGGTTTCGCGCCCTCAAGCTGTGGATGGTGATCCGGCGCTTCGGGGTCTCGGGCCTCGAGCGGGCGATCCGCCATCATTGCGAGCTCGCCCGACTCGTCGAGTCCTGGGTGGCGGCGGACCCGGATTTCGAACTGGCGGCGCCGGTGGTGTTCTCGGTGGTGTGTCTGCGGGCTCGCAGCGGCGGCGGCGAGGCGGTCGACGGGGCATTCCAGCGCGATCTGCTCGAGCGCATCAACGCCGAGGGCGGGCAACTGCTTTCGCTCACCGAAGTGCGTGGGCGCACCCTGCTGCGGATCGCGATCGGCAATCTGGGAACCCAGCGCCGGCACCTCGAGCACGCCTGGGGCGTGATGCGCCGCGAGGCCGAACGTTTGCGTCGGGAGCGCGGGCTGGACGTAGCGGCGCTCTCCGAGCGGGTGTGAGACGATGACGAAAACGACGAGGGGCTATCGACCCGTTGCCTTCGACCCGCCGCGTCGATCACAGCGAGCGATGCAGGCCCGTGGCCGAGCGCTCTACGCCGAGCTCGATGCTCGGCGCAGCGTCCGCGACTTTTCTACCGAGCCGGTGCCGCGGGCGCTGATCGAGCTGGCGATTCGCACCGCCTCGACTGCGCCTTCCGGCGCCCACCGCCAGCCGTGGAAGTTCGTCGCCGTCGACGATCCGGAGATCAAGCGCCGGATCCGGGTGGCGGCGGAAGAGGAGGAACGCCAGAACTACCTCGGCGGCCGTTTGCCGCCGGAGTGGCGAGAGGCGCTCGAACCGCTGGGCACCGATTGGCGCAAACCCTTCCTCGAGACCGCGCCGTGGCTCGTGGTGGTGTTCGAGGAGCTCTTTGGCGTGACCGCCGATGGCGGCAAGCGCAAGAACTACTACGTCAAGGAGAGCGTCGGCATCGCCTGCGGTCTGTTCATCGTCGCGCTTCACCGCATGGGCTTGCAGACTCTCACTCACACCCCGAGCCCGATGGGCTTCCTCGCCGAGATCCTCGGCAGGCCGCGCAACGAAAAGCCCTACATCCTGTTCCCGATCGGCTTGGCCGCCGCCGGTGCCACGGTTCCCGACCTCGAGCGCAAGGAGCTCGACGAGGTCGTGGTGTGGAATCCGCGGCCTGAGAGCGCCGACTGACCAACCACGCGCGCCGGGTGATGCCGGGTGATTCCGGGTGATGCCGGGTGATGCCGGGTGATACTGTGCGCCGCGGTCGGCGCGGCGGTCTCGAGGTCAAACCCGCGCGCCCCGCGACGCGCCCGTGACAGCTTCCCCACTCCAGGCCCTGATCCTCGCCGGCGGACGCGGCACTCGCTTCTGGCCGCGCTCACGGCGCGCCGAGCCGAAGCAGTTCTTGAGCCTGGTGGGCGACCACAGCCTGCTCCGTCACACCGCCGACCGCTTGGGCCCGCTGGTGGCGCCCGGGGACCTGTGGGTATGCACCACCGCGGACCTGGCGGAGCGGGCGGCCGCGGAGCTCCCGGAACTCGCAGCGGAGCGCATCCTCAGCGAGCCGGTGGGGCGCAACACCGGGCCAGCGATCGCCTGGGCTCTGCGCTCGATGCCCGAGCCGGCGCGCCAGGGCGTGGTCATCGTGCTGCCTTCGGACCATTGGGTGGCGGACCCGACGGCGTTTCGCGAGGCGGTCGAGGTGGCGGTTCGCTGCGTCGAGGACAACGAGGCGGTGGTCACTTTCGGGGTGCCGCCGCGTTGGCCGGAGACCGGCTTCGGCTACGTCCAAATCGACCAAGACGCGAGCGGTGCACCGCGGCCGATCCTGGCCCGCGGCTTTGTCGAGAAGCCCGATCCACCCACCGCCGAGGCCTTCGTTCGCGGCGGTCGCCATCTGTGGAACGCCGGTATCTTCGTGTTCCGCGGCACGACTCTACTGGCCGAGATCGACCGCCGTTGGCCCGAGCTTGCCGACGGGCTCGAGCGCTGGGCGGCAGCGCCGACGCCCGAGCACCGGGCCGCGATCTACGCGGCCCTGCCGGCGCAGTCGATCGACATCGGAATCATGGAGAAACTCGATTGCTTGTACACCGTCCCGCTCGACTGCGGTTGGAGTGACCTGGGATCGTGGACCGCGCTCGCGGAGGTGCTCGGGCAGGCCGCCTCGGGGAACTGCCAAGATGGCGACGTGGTCGAGGTCGGCGGTCACGACAACTTGCTGATCGCCGACTCCGGGACCATCGCGGTGCTCGGGGTCGAGGGTCTGGTGGTGGTGCGCACCCGCGACGCGGTGCTGGTGGTGCCCAAGGCTCGCGCGCAGGAGCTGCGGCTGCTGGTCGCCGAGCTCGAACGGCGCGGCCGCGACGACCTGCTCTGAGTCTCGTATTGGGTCTCGTATCGGGTCACGTATTGGGTCACGTCTTGGCCGAAGACCGAATCTTCACAGGTCCGTTCGGTTCTCTTCTGCACAAGAGTGACTACGTTGCGGATGGGATTCCATTGGTGAATCCAGC
>JAQBHE010000325.1:0-2881 GCA_032128015.1 Holophagae bacterium | reverse complement strand
TCGAGGCTCGGGGATCCCGCTTTGTCGAAACCATGGCGCGGGTTGGAACGACCATCGATCCTCCGGGCCGCCCGGGCAGCCAATGGCGGTGATCCTAGCGCGGCATGTCGCCGCGCGCCGCCGCGCGCGGGAGCAGCGTCTGCGCGACAGCGCTGGGAGCCGCTAAAGTGCGGTTCGCAGGACACCGGCTGCGGATGAACGCTTCGACCGGGAGACCAGACCATGACCGACCGATACCGGATCTTCGGCGCCGAGCTTTCGCCCTACTCGGTGAAGGTGCGCTCCTACTTCCGATTCAAGGGCATTCCTCACCAGTGGCTGCTGCGCAACCCGAGCAATGTCGCCGAGTACCGCAAGTACGCGAAACTGCCGTTGATCCCGCTGGTCATCACTCCCGGTGACGAGGGGCTTCAAGACTCGACGCCTATCCTCGAGCGGCTCGAGGCGGAACGGCCGGAACCGTCCATCTATCCAGCCGACCCGGTGCTCCGGTTCGTCTCCGACCTGATCGAGGAGTACGCCGACGAGTGGGGGAACAAGGGCATGTTCCACTACCGCTGGTGGCGCGAGGTCGACCGGCGGTCGGCGGCTCTGCGCATCGCGGGGATGATGCTCGGGCCGGACGCGGCTACCGCCGAGCTCGAGCAAGCTGCGGACTCAGTGATCGAGCGGATGGTGCCCCGGCTCTCCTTCGTCGGTTCGAACCAAGACAACCAGGCGCTGATTGAAGGGTCGTTCGTGCGCCAAATCGAGATCCTCGATCGCCATCTGCGGGTCCGTCGCTATCTCCTCGGCGGTCGTCCGAGCCTCGCCGATTTCGGTTTGTGGGGCCAGATCTACAACGCCTGGACCGACCCCACCGCTGGCGGGGTGATCCGCGATCGTGGACCGTCGGTGGTGCCCTGGATCGAGCGCATGCTCGAGCCCAAAGTGGAAAGCGAGTTCGAGACCTGGGACGACCTCGCCCCGACTCTCGAGCCGCTGCTGCGCGACGAGATCGCCGGGCTGTTCCTGCCCTGGTCGACCGCGAACGCCCGCGCGATCGAGGCCGGTGACGATGAGCTCGAGGTCGAGCTCGAGGGTGGAACGTTCCGCCAGCGACCCCAGAAATACCATGCCCGCTCGCTCGCGGCGTTGGGCGCCAAGTACCGCGCGGTCGCGGCGGACCCCGTGCTCGGCGGCGTGCTCGAGAGCACTGGCTGTTTGGAGTGGCTCCAAGGCTGAGTTCGGGACGGTCGGGTAGAGTCGAGCGCCGGTCGGCCGGCAGCCGCCCTTCCCCTTCACCATAGGTAGGACTCCCCGATGCCCGAGTTTCTGAGTGGCGAGCACCGCTTGTTGCAGAAGACCGCGCGCGAGTTCGCGCAGAGGGTGATTGCTCCGATCGCCGCCCACCACGACGAGACTGGTGAGTTCCCCCTCGCCACCGTCCGCCAGCTCGGCGAGATGGGGTTCATGGGACTCGAAGTGCCGGTCGAGTACGGCGGCTCGGGGCTCGACGCATTGGCCTATGCGGTGGCGATGGCAGAGATCTCCAAGGTCGACGCCAGCCACGGCACCGTGATGTCGGTCAACAACTCGCTGTACTGCCACGGCTTGGTTCGTTTCGGCACCGAGGATCAGAAGCAGAAGTTCTTGGTTCCGATCGCGAGCGGCCAGAAGATCGGCTCGTTCAGCCTCACCGAGCCGATGAGCGGCAGCGACGCGGGCAACATGAAGACTCGCGCCGTGCTCGCCGACGACGGCAGCCACTACCGGATTAGCGGCCGCAAGTCGTGGGTGACCTCGGCGCCGGTCGCCGATTTCATCGTGCTCTATGCGATGACCGCGCCGGAGCGCAAGCACCGCGGGATCACCGCGTTTCTGATCGAGACCGACCAGCCCGGTTTCAGCCGTGGCAAGACCGAGCCCAAGCTCGGGATCCGCGCCAGCGCCACCAGCGAGATCCTGTTCGACGACTACCGCTGCCCGGTGGCCCATCGTCTGGGCGACGAGGGTCATGGTTTCAAGGTGGCGATGGCGACCCTCGACGCTGGGCGCATCGGCATCGCCGCGCAGGCGGTGGGAATCGCCGACGCTGCGCTCGAGGCGAGCATCGCATTCGCTCGTGAGCGCGAGGCGTTCGGTCAGAAGATCGGCGAGTTCCAGATGATCCAGCAGAAGCTCGCCGACATGAAGTGCAGGGTGGAGGCAAGCCGGCTGTTGACCTATCAGGCAGCGGCGAAGAAAGAGCAGGCGAAGCAGACCGGCGAGAGCTATAGCCTCGAGGCCAGCATGGCCAAGCTGTTTGCGTCAGAGACTGCGATGTGGGTCGCCACCCAGGCGATCCAGATCCACGGCGGCATGGGCTATTCCCGCGAGCTTCCGCTCGAGCGCTACTTTCGCGACGCCAAGATCACCGAGATCTATGAAGGCACGAGCGAGATCCAGCGCCTGGTGATCGCGCGGGCGCTAACCGGTCTGCGTTGAGCGGTCTGCGCTGTCCGGTCTGCGCTGTCCGGTTTGGGCCGAGTCAGTTCGCGCGAGCCGACTGCGTCGAATCATCTCCTCGTCCAGGAGGTCTGGAACGATGCGGTGAGGAGCACCTGCCGCGGACGTCCGGGGTCGGCCGACTCGGCGAGTGAAGTGTCGCCGTTCCCGAAGTACTTCTCGTCGAACAGGTTGTGGCCGCTCAAGGTGAGCCTCAGGGGTCCTCGACTCCAGGAGACGGCGGCGTCGACGAGGGTGTAAGCGTCGAGCTCGAAGGTGTTGCCCTGATCGATCGCGACACGACCGACGTGTTTGACGTTGACGACCACGTCGATGCTGCGGTGGGGGCTGACGCTGAACCCGCCGTTGAGGACCCGGTCGGGCGCAATTGGCAGGCGGTTACCCGTGAGCACCG
>JAQBHE010000324.1:0-2962 GCA_032128015.1 Holophagae bacterium | reverse complement strand
GGTCCGACGGCGCCGGCCGAGGGCTTGGAACTGGAGCGGGTGACCTACCCGCCGCGCTGGCAACCGCTTGTCCAACCCGAGGTCGAGTGACGCGCCGCTTGCCATACAATAGCGCCGCACCATGATCGATCTAAGCCAACTGGCCGCCGCGGGCACGCCCGAGGAGCTTCTCGTGAGACGTCTCGATCTGGAGCGTCTGCCACGGCATGTGGCGATCATCATGGATGGCAACGGGCGATGGGCCCAGGGCAAAGGATTGCCCCGCGTCCACGGCCATCGAGCCGGGGTGGAAGCCGTGCGTGACACCGTCGAGGCGAGTGCGCGTCTCGAACTCGAAGTGCTCACCCTCTATGCTTTCTCGGTCGATAACTGGAAGCGACCGCGCTACGAAGTGTGGGCGTTGATGAACCTGCTCAAGGAATACCTGCGCCGGGAGCTGTCCTCGCTGGTTGAGAACAACATTCGCTTCAAGCCGCTCGGGCGGTGGCATGAACTCGATCCGATGGTCGTCAAGGCACTGGAGACGGCGCGGGATGCCACCAAGGACTGCGACGGTATGCAGTTCAATGTCGCGCTCAACTACTCGGGCCGTTGCGAGATCGTCGATGCCTGCCGCCAGATCGTCAGCGATTGGGCGAGCGGCAAGGGTACCGATATCGACGAGGAGACCCTTGGCCGGTACCTCTACACCGCGGGGCAGCCCGATCCAGATCTGATGATTCGCACCTCCGGCGAGTCGCGAATCAGCAATTTCCTTCTCTGGCAGTGCGCCTACGCCGAGTTTGATTTCATCGACACGCTGTGGCCGGATTTTCGTCGCGGCCATCTGTTCGAGGCAATTCTCGATTACCAGCGACGCGAGCGGCGCTACGGGGCGGTGAGTGGATCGCAGGATGCCGCCTCTGTCGATCGAGCTTCGGAAGCCGACTGAGCCCCGCTCTGCGAGTCGACGGATGAAGCGCGTCCTGACCGCCGCGGTAGGCGTACCCCTGGCTCTCTTGGCGCTCTTCAAGCTGCCGCCGATCGGGTTCTTCGCCCTGGTCGCGGGGTTGTTCTGTCTCGCAGCCTGGGAGTACGTCCAGATCGTCGCCCACTGGACTCCCGACGCCCCGTTGTGGGCGGTCATCCCACTGGTTCCGCTGGTGGGTTTCTCTCTGGCGCCGGGGTTTGACTCCTGGCACCTCCCTGAGGCGCTGCCGCTGGTTCCGCTGGTGCTCGCGGTCGGCGTCGGCGGCCTGATATTGCTGCGCTCGACGCCGCTGGCCCAGGGTGCTCCGGCGATGGGGTCGATAGTCTTCGGCGGCCTCTACCTGGGTCTGCCGGTCGCGGCGCTGGCGGAACTTCAGAGCCGCTCTCCCTGGCTGGTGCTCCTGCTCTGGGCTATCGTCTGGATCGGCGACAGTGCGGCGTTCTACGTCGGCACCGCTCTCGGTCGCCGACGCCTGGCGCCGGTTGTCAGCCCCAAGAAGAGCTGGGAGGGGGCCTTTGCGGCCTTGGCGATCGGCGCACTGTCGGCCCTTGCCTTCAGTGTCTGGCGCCAAGGTGCGGTCGATTTCATGCTCATCGGACTGGCTCTCGTGACCTCGGTCGCGGCGCAGCTCGGCGATCTCGTCGAGTCCCTGATCAAGCGCGGCGCGGGGATCAAGGATTCGGGAACCATGCTGCCCGGCCATGGAGGGTTCCTGGATCGTTTCGATGCGCTGGCCTTCGCTGCTCCGGTGTGGTGGTTCGCTCTCGAGTTGACCGAGCGTCTTCCTCTGCGACCATGACGCTGGCCCTTGCGCTCCTTGGCTCGACCGGCTCGATTGGTCGCAGTACCCTCGAGGTGGTGCGGCAGCACCCCGACCGCCTGCGAGTGGCGACTCTGGCCGCGCGCGGCAGCGATCTCGAAGCCCTGGTCCTCCAGGCCAGGGAGTTCGAGCCCGATCTGATAGCGGTGCACGACGAGGCGAAGGCGCGCGAGTTAGCCAGTCGGCTGCCGGATGTGGAGGTCGTGAGCGGCGACGAGGGAGTCGTCGCGGCGGCAACCTACTCGGGCGTCGATAGGGTCGTCGCCGCGATGGTCGGTGCGGCGGGCCTGCCGCCGGCTCATGCGGCGCTGGCGGCCGGCAAGGACGTCGCGTTGGCCAACAAGGAGGCGCTGGTCATTGCGGGCCCGCTGCTTCAGGCGCTCGCCCGGAGCAGGGGTGTCGAGATCGTCCCGATCGACAGCGAGCATGTCGCCTTGCACCAGGCGTTGCGCTGCGGCTCCGCGGTCGAGGTCAGGAGACTCGTGCTCACTGCTTCCGGCGGACCGTTCCGCCTGCGTTCACCTCAGACCTGGGAGTCGATCACCCCCGCCGAGGCCCTCGCCCATCCGACCTGGAGTATGGGGCCCAAGATCAGCATCGATTCGGCCACGCTCATGAACAAGGGCCTCGAGCTGATCGAGGCGAAGCATCTCTTCGACGTGTCGCCGGACGCGATTGACGTCGTCGTCCATCCGCAATCGCAGGTGCATTCGCTGGTCGAGTACATCGACGGTTCCTGGATCGCGCAACTCTCGGTCAACGACATGGTCTTTTCAGTGCAGTACGCCCTGTCTTTTCCCGAGCGCTGGGGCAACGACTTCCCGCGACTCGACCCCGGCGCTCTGGGCAGGCTCGATTTCGAACCTCTCGACGAGGACCGCTTCCGCTCGGTGGGTCTGGCGCGGCAGGCTGTGGCGGCCGGCGGTAGTGCGCCGGCGGTTCTCAACGCCGCCAACGAAGTGGCGGTCTACGCTTTCCTGGAGGAGCGCATCTCCTTCCCGGCCATCGTCGAGACCGTAGCTCGAGTGCTCGACGGGCATTCGCCCGCGGCTGTCGAGAGCCTGGAGGACGCGCTAGAATGGGACGCTTGGGGCCGTCGACAAGCTCGGGCCACCCTCGCCGCCAACGGCTAGACGCGTCGAGACGTCCGGCACGCGCTTTGCACTCCCTAC
>JAQBHE010000323.1:0-2636 GCA_032128015.1 Holophagae bacterium | reverse complement strand
AAAGTTGCGGGTCTCGACCAGCAGGGTGTCGCCCTCCCAGTGGCCCACCGAGTCGCCGAGCCAGCGGAGGTTCCCCGGCGCTTCGTGCTCGCCGCCGATGCGGATGATTCGGGCGTCGTGCACCATCTCGGCGAGGATCAGCACATAGTCCTCGGTCTGCACGATCCGCTTCATGTTGTTGTAGACCACCGGCAGCACCGGCGGTCCCGCCGGTGACCCGAATCCGAGCACGCAGCGCTCGCCGAACGGTCGGATCTCAGGTCCATCGTAGGGGCCCTGCTCGCGGTCGAGCCACCAGGCCTCCGAGCTATCGGCGAGGTTGTTGGCCGGATCCGGGCCTCGTCCCCACATCTCGAGACGGGTTCGCCGAAGCTCATCGCCGCGCGCGGTCATCGGCGGCATGCGCCCATCGGAAGGGTCGGTGATGATCGAAGTCCGCCACTCGCCGTCGAGCCGGAACGAGGCGCTGCCCGGGTCGAGCCAGAAGTAGTTGTAGCCGCCGACGTTGCCGCCGGCCCGCGGCGCGTCGCGCTCTGGGTCACTGGCGCGGGCGAGAAACTCGGTGGTTGTTTGCGCTCGCTGAGCGATCGCAGCAGCCTCCTGGTCTCCTAGAGCCGAGGTTTGCCCGAGGTTGGCGGGGCGTTCCGTGGGAGTCAGGGTGGCGATGTCGTAGGTTCCCGAAAGGTCCGGTCGTCCGGTGGGTGTCCGAGGAATCTCGGACTCCGCGGCAAGGACCGCTGGCGCCGCCGCCAACAGGGCGGCGCCGGTCAGGAATCCGAGAAGGGCCCGACGAAGAAACAGTGCGCGGTCGTTCATCCCTAGCCTCCTTGGCTGCCGGGGCTTCATTGTTGGGGGCTTCGTTGCTGGACCGACGATACCAGGATCCGGTCGTCCCGGCGGCCCAAGGAGAACGGCCAAGGAGAACGGCCATTTGACGTCAGCGTGGGATGTCGTATCCTTCACCGAGGCCTCATTTGCCCAAAGATTCCGTCATTCCTGGACTCGGTCCGGAAGGAGATGCGCGATGACCCACATGACCCACAAGAGCAAAGGCAGAATCGTCCGCAGCAACGCTCGCAGCGCTGTATGTCTGGGAATCGCCCTGGTGGGCATTCTCGTCCTGCCGGCCGCCAGCTTTGCCGCGCCGACCGCGCCGGGATCGAGGGCGGCCAACGTCGACGTCGACCTTGGTGACGTCACTTTCTCCAAGGATATCGCGCCCATCCTCCAGCGCAGCTGCCAGCAGTGCCACAAGCCCGAATCGGTGGCGCCGATGTCTTTGATCACCTACGAGCAGGTCCGGCCGTACGCTCGAAACATCGCCAAGCGGACGCACATGGGCCCGGTGGCGGGGGTGATGCCGCCGTGGTACATCGAGAAGGACCTCGGGATCCAGAACTACCAGTACGACCCGTCGCTCAGCGACCTCGAGCTCGCGAAGATCCTCAAATGGGCGACCAGCGGCGCGCCTGAGGGCGACCCGGCCGACCTGCCCGCACAGTTGTCGCTCGACGGCAAGGCTGGGTGGACGATCGGCGAGCCCGACCTGGTCAACGTCACTGAGATGGTGACGATGAAGGCCGACGCGGCCGACTGGTGGGGCGAGATCCAGTCGGTGCCGACCGGTGTCACCGAGGACCGGTACGTGGCTGCGGTCGAGATCCGAGAGGTCAATGACGTTCTCGACGCCGAGGGCAAACGCACCGGCCGCACCACAGTCGGCGGTCGCTTCATTTTCCACCACATGATCTGGAGCACCGTGGTGTTCGACCAGGACGCCGGGGCGGCGGCGGCCGATCGAGCCGCCACCACCTTTCTCGGCACCAGCTGGCCGGTCCACGAAGTCGGCCGCAACGCCGACGTCTTCGATCCGGACGGCGCCCGGCTGCTCAAGGCCGGGTCGACGATCATCTCGAACTCGGTTCACCTGCACTCGAACGGGTCCGACACCAAGGCCCGCCTCGAGATCGGTTGGAAGTTCCATCCCAAGGGCTACGAGCCGAAGTACAAGCAGGCGGTGCGATCGCTCGGCAACGCGGTCGACATCGACATCCAGCCCAACCAGGCCGGCCAGCAGCTCAACGCCTATCTGATCCTGCCGCAGCACACCAAGATCACGACCTTCGAGCCCCATCTCCATGCGCCCGGAGCGCGGATGTGCCTGGAGGCGATCTGGGGCATCCAGGTCGAGACCCTCACCTGTGCCGGCTACGACCACAACTGGGTGCGGGGCTACGAGTATGAGCACAACTATGAGCCGCTCTTGCCCAAGGGGACCATCCTCCACATCACCGGGTACATGGACAACACCGAGGCGAATCGCAACATCCCGGACCCGCGCAACTGGCAGGGGTCGGGGAACCGCTCGGTCGCGAATATGTTCATCGACCTGGGACACGGCGTGACGCTCAGCGACGAGCAGTTTCAAGAAGAGATGGACAAGCGGCGCGAGGCGCTCGGAATCACCAAGAACGATCACGTGATCGGTTGCCCGCTATGCAACGTGTTGCCGGCCCAAGGGCCGCACGCGCATGGGCACGGTGGGCACCCGTCATCCGGCCATCCCTGAGCGGCGGATCTCCTCGATGTCGATGAACGAGGCAGCCTCTCCTTTGGCGAGGCGACAGGCTCCGAGG
>JAQBHE010000322.1:0-2710 GCA_032128015.1 Holophagae bacterium | reverse complement strand
AACCTCCGCAGAGCGCGCAACCGGCCCGGGTCAGGCTCGGCTCGAGCGGCCGCCGGCAGCCGCAAACGGGGAGCCGGCTGGACGGAGTCCCCCACCTCCACGCCTACCGGCACGCCGTCAGGATCGCCGGTCTCGAGGCTGTCGATCATGGCAGGGGCATCGGAAGAGAGCAGCGTCGACCCAGACCTACTAGATCGCGAATCGATCGAGCTCGCTCTCGATGGCGGCAAAGCGCTCGTCCTGCCCCATCTCCAGGCCGCGGTAGGTGAACCCCTCGTAGCACGGAGCCTTGGGGTTGCAGTAGAAAAGACCAATCGCCAGGCGCTCGCCCACCGTCAGCTCGCGCGCGCGAGCAAGGTCGCTCGGATCGTGCTCCAGACGGTGGGGGTAGTTCCGCTGAACCGCTGGATCGATCGGCACGCCGTGCTCGTGGCTGAGCACCACCACCCGCTCCGGGTCGGTGCGGACCTCGTCGAAGATGTGCGCGCTGTAGGTCGGGCAACGCTGCAGGATGTGCACGAAGCTCAGCCCCTTGTGGTCGTACGCTCGGCGCAGGGTGTCGTACAAGTGAGCGGCGTTCCAGTCGACGGTGCGCGCAACGAACGACACGTTGGTGAAGCCGAGCACGTTCTCGAGGACGTTGAGTGGCGGCAGCCAGGCGCCTTCCGGGCTGGTGTTGGTGACGAAGCCCTGAGGCGTCGTCGGCGAAGTCTGATTCTTGGTCAGGCCGTAGACGTTGTTGTCGAACAGCATCACGGTCATGTCCATGTTGAAGCGCACCGCATGCAGCCAATGTCCGGCTCCGATGGAGCAGCAGTCGCCGTCACCGGTCGCCACCCAGACCACGAGGTCGGGGCGCCGTGCCTTGATCCCGCACGCGACCGGCAACGCCCGCCCGTGCAGTCCGTGAAAGCCGTAGGAGTGCAGGTAATGCGGGAAGCGGCTGGCGCAGCCGATGCCCGAGACCGCGACCACCCTTTCCGACGGCAACTGTTCGTCCCGACAGATGCGCTTGACCGCCGTGAGCACCCCGTGGTCGCCGCATCCGGGACACCAGCGCGCGACGCCGCCCTCATAGTTCTCGAGGGTGAAGTAGCGTTCCGGCAGAGTCAGAGCTCCGTCGTTGCTCAGGCCAAACATCCATCGCCTCCTCGAGCTGCGAGCTCTGGTCGCGGGAGCGCAAGGCGTCGCTCCACCTCGCGGACCAGCTCTCCCGGGGGAATCGGCTGGCCAGACACTTGCGACCAACAATCGACATCATGGAGTGTCTGCGCCCGCAACAGGGTCGCCAGCTGACCGAGGCGACGCTGGCTCAGGGTGCTGATCCCAGGGGGATCGGAGTAGTTGATCTCGACCGTCATCACCCGGTCGAACCGCGCAAAGATTCCTCGAAGCCCGGGCTCGAGCGGCGACAGGAAGCGCAGGTGGAGCGCCGACACCCGCATGCCGCGAGCCTGTAGCCGATCGATCGCTTCCTCGATCGTGCCGCGGGTCGATCCCCAGCCGACCAGCAGCAGCACGCCGTCGGGCTCGCCGTAGATCTCGGGCGGTTTCAGGGTCGAGGCGAGGGCCGCGAGCTTGCGGCTACGTCGCTCACAGGCGACCTGATTGGAATGCGCGTCATAGACCACCTTGCCTTCGCGGGTGTGCGCCAGGCCGGTGACCACGTACTCACCGCCGCGCTGTCCCGGTATCGGCCGCAGCGAGATCCCGGTCTCGTCGTCCCAATCGTAGGGCGGCTTGCCTTCCGGCCAGGGCGTCTGATCGGGTGGCGAAGCGAGCCACTCTGGCTCGAGGCGAGGGCGTTCGAATGGCTGCACACCGGTGGCGAGGTTGGTGTCCGAAAGCAGGATCACCGGCCCACGAAGCTCCTCGGCCAGTCGGCGCGCCAGGATCACGAAATGAAAGCACTCCTCGATCGTGGACGGGGCGAGAACGACCTTCGGAGCGTCACCGGGCACACCGTAGAGCACCGACAGCAGATCGCCCTGCTCGACCTTGGTCGGCAGACCGGTGGACGGGCCGCCCCGCTGCACCACGACCACCACCAGCGGCAGCTCCGTCATGACCGCGAAACCGAGGAACTCGGTGATCAAAGCCAGGCCGGGCCCCGAGGTGATCGTGCAGGCGGTCTTGCCGGCGTAGCTCGCGCCCAGGGCGAAGCCAATCGCCGCGATCTCGTCCTCCGCCTGGTGGACGACGCCGCCGGCGCGCGGTAGGGCCGCGGCCAGGTAGTGGGAGATCGAGGTGGCGGGCGTGATCGGGTACATCGCGACCACCTCGATGCCCGCCGCCAGAATGCCCAGACCGACGGCCTGGTTGCCATTCATCACCACCAGGGACCGACTCTCGGCGCGCGGCGGAACCTCGTAGGCAAGGTCGACCTGGTCCGCCGCGAAATCCCAGCCCGCCCGCACCAGGCGCTGGTTGAGCTCCGCCACCTCGGCGCCGCGCTTGTGAAAGATGAATCCGACCTCCTCGATCACCTTTTCCAGATCGCGGTCGTAGATCTGGCTCAACATGCCGACGACGAACATGTTCTTGCCGACCAGACGACCCACGGGGGCCTTCGCCAGGGTGGCGCGGCAGGCCTCCTCGAGCGGCAGCTCGATGACGTTGAGACCGACCTGCCGAAAGTCCTCGAGCGCTTGGCGGTACTGCTCGCGGATCTGCTCGTCCGGATCGCTGGCCCAACAGTTCTCCAGCAGTG
>JAQBHE010000321.1:0-10321 GCA_032128015.1 Holophagae bacterium | reverse complement strand
ACACCGGGCACGTCGATCGCATTGTTGGCGACATTACTGTTGGCCGCCATTCCCATGGCGACGAGAGCGACGATCGCGACGATTGCGATCCCTGCGGTTCTAGACATTCTGTTCCTCCGTTCTGACCATTCGTACGCCGCCTCCCGGCGACGGTTCCAAGAAAACCTCTGGTTCTGCTCGGCTAGTATACCCCGATCCGGCGTCTCGCCAAAAAATCACGAGTTCCAGGCGCAAGGCAGCCGCCTCGGGAGCACCGCTCTTGGAGCTTGCCAGTACAATCGCGCGCCCGTGCCTCCTGGCACGCCGTGCCTCTTGGCACGCCCGCGCTCGCTTTGCGAACCACGATCATGACCACCGTCCGGAAACGCCGCGCGATCACCGTCGACCGCCACTCGCTCTACGAGGCGTCGGTGCAGAGTGTCGAGGCCGACGCCGACTTCCTCGAGCGCATTTGGCGCACTCGCCACGGCGGCCGGCCGCATTTGCTGCGCGAGGACTTCTGCGGTTCCGCCTCGCTGGCCGCCCACTGGGCAAGTCGCCATCGTGACCATCGGTCCTGGGGAGTCGACCTCGATCGGCCGACCCTCGACTGGGGTCGTCGCCATCGCCTTGCACCGCTCGGCGAGCACGCCTCCCGGGTGACCCTGGTCGAAGCCGATGTCCGGTCGCCGGCCGAGGTTCTGGTCGACGTCGAGGCGGCGTTCAACTTCTCGTACTTCGTCTTTCACCGGCGGGCCGAGATGCTCGGATATTTCCGCGCGGCGTACGCCAACCTCAAGAGCCCAGGGCTGTTTTGCCTCGATCTCTTCGGTGGCAACGATTCGATGTGCAAGCTCAAAGAGGATCGCCAGGTGACGGCGTCCGAAGACCCCGATGGGCGTCGGATCCCCGCCTTCACCTACACCTGGCACCAGGCAGCGTTCAACGCCATCGACCACCGGATCACCTGCCACATCCGCTTTCGGCTCCGCGGCCAGAAGAGCAAACGCGCCTTCACCTACCACTGGAGGATGTGGACCCTCCCCGAGATTCGCGACCTCCTCGAAGAGGCGGGCTTTGCCAGCAGCGACGTCTACGTCGAAGGCTGGGACGACGACTCCGACGATACCGACGGAGTCTCGCGACGCCGCACCAAGCTAGACAACGATGGCGGTTGGATCGCCTACGTGGCGGCTTGGAAGCCGCCGACCGCCCCCTAAGCACGAAACTCTGAGCCCGAAACTCTGAGCCTGAAGGGGCTCTGGCGGCTCAGACCCCGAGCTTCTCCCAGTCCGAATCGGGCGCGTCGCTGGCGATCGCGAGACCGCCGTCGGAGCCGATGAAAATGGGATCCCGCAGCACTTTCACCTTGCCGCCGCCGATCTCTTTGAGCGCGGCTTCGAGGGCGGCGCCGAGACCGCCGATCAGGCCGGTGCCGCCGGTGAGGATGACGTGGTTGCGCACTTTCGACTGGTACTCCGGTTCGACTCGGGAGATCAGGTCGATCATGGTCTCGGTGATCGGCGGGATCACGCTCTCACAAGCGGCTCGCAGCTCGCGGGTGATGTCGATCTGGGTCGGCTTGCCCTTGACCGGCACTTCGACGCGCACCGGCGCCTTGGGCTCGCCGACGAACGAGTGCTCCTCTTTCCATGCCCGCACCATGTGTTTCGAGAACGCCGCCTCGGGGTAGCGCTCGCGCATCGCGTTGTAGAGCAGGTCGTCTACCGAGTCGCCGGCGGTGGTCAGAGTGCGCTGGTCGTCCTCGGTCGGATAGCGGCCGTTCATGACGCAAAAGTCCGTGGTGCCGGCGCCCATGTCGATCACCAGGGTGTGGAGGAGAGCTTCGAGCCCGTAGGCGACGGCAAAGGGCTCGGAGACGATCATCAGGTTGCCGACCAGCCCTTCCATCGCCTGACGCAGGTTCTGGCGGCTCACCCGTAGCGCCGCCGCCGGCACTCCGACCACCGCGCGCACGTGCTCGTATCCGCCTTCACCGTCACCTTCGCCGTTGCCGCTCGCCAGCGCCAGCAAGTGTTTGAGCAGCTCGCGCACCGCCAGTTCGTCCTTCTCGGATCCTTCCTTGATCAGGCCCCGCTCGAGCGGCCGGTGGAGGTCGAGCATCGGCCGGTTCTCGAGTGCGTCGTCGCCAATCAGCACGTCGCGCTTCAGGATCTTGCGCGCGACCATGTCGACCGGCCAGCCGACGTAGCTCTGAACCACGTGGCGGGCGCCGTTGGACGCCGAGATCGAGCTTCGCGAAGTGCCGAGATCGATGCCGACGTGAAGGGGTGGGGTCTTGGACATGGGGCTAGCTTCCTTTCGCGGTGACGAGCGGGGTGCGGCGAGCTGGCCCCGAGCCCGAAGGGGCCGCAAGGGACTCACTATAGTTCTGGATGCCGAGGAACAAGGCGTCGGCGATCGCCTGACGGTGCTCGGGCCTCTCGAGCTGCTCGGCGTCCTCCCGGTTCGACAGGCACGAGACTTCGGCGAGGATCGCCGGCATGTCGGTGCCGATGAGGACCACGAACGGTGCGGTCTTGACTCCGCGGTCCTGGATCTTGGGGATGGTCTTGGCGAGGGTGCGGTGAATCGAGCGCTGGACGCTTTCGGCGAGCTGGCGCGATTGCTTCTGGCGGACGCCGCCGTAGAGCCCGTCGAGCAAGCGCCGAAAGTCGGTGAGCGAGTACCCGGAATCGCGGTTCTCGACCGAAGCGAGCTCGGTCAGGTACGGGTCGTCGGTCGCGCCGAGGTAGTAGGTCTCGACTCCGCGCACCGCCCGGGTCTCGAGCCAGTTGACGTGGATCGACACGAAGACATCGCCCTGGTTGCGGTTCGCGAAGTCGACGCGGTCGGCGAGCTCGACGTCTTCGTCGCGCTCGCGGGTCATCGCGACCTCGAAACCGGCGGCCGTCAACTTCTGGCGCAGCCGCCAGGCGATGTCCAAGGTGAGATGGGACTCGCGCAGCTTCCCGGTGACGGTGCCGACCGCGACGCCGCCGTGACCTGGGTCGACGATCACCCGCCGGATCCCGAGCGGGAAGACCCTTGGGTCGATCCCCGCGGGAGCCGAGAACATTTCGGGCGCGGACGCGGCGTCGGTCGCGGCGCCGCCGAGCCGTGACCCCGCTCGTAGTGCGACCCCCGGATCGGGCGCCGCCTCACGGGTGACGTTGGCGATCAGCAGACTCGAGGCCGACACCGCGCCAAGGGAGAGCAGCAGCGGCGCGGTTCGCAAAGCCGTGCGGAAGAAAGCACGGCGCGGCATGGCGGCCCGCGGCGGTCGCCCGGCGATCAGCTCGACGTTGGCGTGGATCGCGCCTTGGAGGAGCCGTTTCTTGATCCGGGGGAGCTTGGCCATCGCATCCTGGGCCGGGCCGCGAGACCCCAAAGGCGCCACGAGTATTTGTCTCGAGGTCGTGGCGAGCGGTATCCGGTCAATCTTCTAGACTAGCACAGCGAGAGCCGCGCCAAACCAAGGAATCTCAAGGGGTTGCGGGCGCTGGCACAGAGCGCTGCTAGACGTCTTGAACCCCCAAGCTTGACCTCACAGGTCAAGTTCTTGCTGGCGGGGTTCAAGACTCTCAACGGGCTCCCAGGAGCCAGTCTTGCCGGGGAGGGCGAACGCCCGGAGCCCGCTGGACCTCAGGAGGACCCCATGACGCCGGATTTCTTCCATATCGACGCCTTCGCGGACGGTACATTCGAAGGCGGCGCCTTCGCCGGCAATCCGGCGGCGGTCTGTCTGCTCGAACAGGCCCGGCCGGATGCGTGGATGTCGAGGATGGCGGCTGAGATGAATCTGTCGGAGACCGCGTTCGTGGTGCCCGCGAGCGGCGGGGGCGCCGCCAGCAGCGCGGGCGCCCAGAGCGGCGCCGGGCCCAGGGGCGGTGCGGGTGCCCAGAGCGGGGCCTTTGACCTGCGCTGGTTCACTCCCACGATCGAGGTCGACTTGTGTGGCCATGCGACTCTGGCGAGCGCCCACGCGTTGTGGAGCTCGGGGCGGGTCGATGCGACGCAACGGCTGACTTTCGCTACCCGTAGCGGACCGCTCCATGCGGAGCGCCGCGGCGACGAGATCGAGCTCGATTTCCCGGCGCGAGCCGTGGTTCCAGCCGAGGCGCCAGCGGCGCTGATCGAGGGCCTGGGTCTGGTCCCGTTGACGGTCGCGCGGACCTCCGAGGGGGATTTGATGGCGCTGTTACCGGACGCCGAGACGGTGCGCTCGCTGGCTCCCGATCTTGGGCTGCTGGCGCAGCTCGACGCGCGAGGGGTGATCATCACCGCTCGATCCGACCAAGAGTGCTTCGATTTCGTGTCGCGGTTCTTCGCCCCGCGCTCCGGGGTGCCCGAGGATCCGGTCACCGGCTCGGCGCACTGTGCCCTGGCCCCGTATTGGGCACGTCGACTGAAGAAGAGCGAGCTGGTCGGGTTTCAGGCCTCGGCACGCGGTGGAGTGGTGCGGGTGCGTGCGGATGGCGAGCGGGTGGTACTTGGCGGGCGGGCGGTGACGGTGGTCGAGGGTTTTCTGCGGGTTTGATGGGATGGGATCGGCAGCGTTGGATGGAAGAGGCTCGGCGGAATCGGAGCCGGGAAACGGAGTCGGGAAACGGAGCGGGGAGAACCGGGAGAACCGGATTCTGGGGCAACGGCCGGCGGTGGGAGGCGGCCTCGGGGACGGCGCGACAGGCCGCAGTCGAGGGGTGAGGTCGCGCCTCTCGTTGCGGGCGCTCGACACTCGTCGGCTGGCAGAGATCCTCGATGAGCGCCCTCCACACGCTCCCGAGGCCGCCTCCCACCGCCGGCCTTGCAGCTAGCCCGCCGCCATGGGGTGATGAGGTGCTTTTGGTTGGTGGGCGCTCGACTTCCTCGCGCGGAAGGGAGTGGGGAACGCTCCCGTGAATCGGAGGGTCGAGTGGGGCTTTGCGGGCACGGCCCACGAAGCCGCTGCGCGCCGGTTCTGGTTTCTCTGAGGGTAGCGGCCGAGCTTGGGCGGCCGACGAACGAGCGATAGACGCAGGCGATTCGATCGCGCCCGAACGCGACGACATGGCCAGCGTCCAGGGTTCTCGACGTCTTGGATGAGAGGCGAGGCGAGTCCTACGCAGGACAACCACGATCCAGCTAGTTCATCGGTCCAATCGGTAGCTCGAAGACGGGCGCGGTGTTGGCGTCGACATGCAATCCAACCATTCCTCGCCACTGCTCGAGCGCTCCCGGGATACTCACCGACGGCGGCTGGGCATCGCGGTCAACAACAAGCGGCCGGAGAGTGAACGCGTTGTCGGCAATGGCTTCGGAGGCTACATCGCCCAGTCGCAGCTGGACCGCTGCGCGCAGCAGTTGTCGCTGAGCATTGTCGAGAAGAAGGCGAGGTCCCAACTGGGGGCTGCTGCGAACCAAGCTGTTGTCTGTGACGTCGAGCGCGGAGAGATCACCCTCGTGGAGCCGTTCGAGCCGCGCGGCGTAAGCGTTGCTCCGCGCGGCACGCTGGCGCCGTGGCAGCAACGATTCCGTCGCGGTCATCAGGAGCCGCCTTCCGAATCCCCCGCGTGCCGAAGGCGGAGCGCTGGCGGCGAGCCGGGCCTCGAGAGACAGGCTTTGGCTCGCCGTCGCGGCGACATCGCGAGACGGGGACGTACTGGCGAGCTCGCGCAGCACCTCCTTTGGCGGCTGCTGGAGGGCCAACCACTCGCGAGCGAGCCACAAGTAGCGGTTGCCGATAGCTATCCCGATCAGCTGAAAGATCGAGAATGGTTCCCGGTTCAAAGAATCCCTGAGCTGGCGAAGGGTGCGGGTGGCGACCAGCGCTCCTTCGACGTCGCCGTCGCACAGCTGCACCCGGCCCTCTAGATGTAGGAGTCGGGAGAGATGAAGCTGTTGCACCAGATTCGGCCATCGAAGGCGGTTCCCGTTGCCATAGTCGATCGCGTAGGAACTGTCGGTCGCGGCCTCGGCGAGATGGGCGGCCTCGAGCGCCACCCGGTTCTCGCTCAGGAGCTCGCGTGCCCACGCGGGCCCGTCATCGAGGAAGCCGCAGCCGCCCGTCCGTTCGACGCGGTCTAGACCAGAACGCGGGTCCGCGGGTCCGACGGCCATGCTCGCCGCGCCGAGCCACAGAGCCGCGTTGTCGGCGCCGCCGACATGACGTTCGAAATGGCGTAGGGACTTCACCTCGAGGACGGCATTGAGACGGGCGCGGGCCGCCTCTGCGCGACGACCGTCGAGGTGACGAATGACCAAGACCAGGGTTCCGAGCACCAGCAAACCGAGGACCACCGAACGACCGACGCTTCGGGCGGGTTGCATCGAGCTCATCGCATGGCTTCCGTCGAGTCGAGAAGAGAATCGGTTCGTAGTTGAAGCTCGCTCGGCAGTGGAGTCGGGTCGGGGAACGGAGCAAGCAGCGCTCCAACCGTCTCGGGCGCGATCTGGAGGGCGATTGCGAGTTCGGCCACATCTCTTGAAAAACGAGCAGTCGAAGCCTCAGGTCCGCGACTGGCAGTCTGCCCGAAGAGCAGAACTGCGAGCACAACCGCCCAGGCCGCCAGCAACCAGTCCCGCCGTCGGTAGGAGAATGGGCGGGCTGGGGAGTGGGCTACGAACGACGGCTGCGATCGAGCGGATTCGAGATCTCGAGAGATTCGGGAGCCCAGCCTTGCTGGCGGCTCGGGTAGCGCCAACCCCGCGAACGACCCACGCGTTTTGGAGTTTCTGGTTCACGATCTACTCCGAGTGAACGACGGAGTCGGTTCAGCGCGAGGCGATGCCGACTCGCCGCCGTGAATAAGTTGGTGCCGGTGGCTTCTGCTATCTCGCGATAGGACATGCCTAGAATCTCGCGCAGGAGCAGACTCTGACTCTGCGGCACGGACAGCTCTCGCAGCTTGCGGCTCATGCGGATTGCCTCGGCGTCGTGTTCCTGCCGAGAGGCGACCGATACGACGAGCAGCTCGTCGAGGGATGCATGGGCTCGTCGCTTTCGCGAAGATATCTGTCAGTTCGGCCTGGACTGTCGAGGCATGGCCTCGGAATGAGCGCTGGGGCCAGCGTTGGACCGGCGCTGGCTGGTGATTCTGAGGGCCGGGACCTGACTCGTTGAGTCAGGTTCGACGGGTGCTCAACGAACCCGTTAGAATCAGCTCCGGATGCCCCCTCGCAGGCTCACCCTCGAAACCACCGAGGCCGAGCTCCTCGAACAGGAAGTTGCCGACGCCCAGACGGCCACTGTCGAGGAGCGAATGGCGGCCGCCATCGCTTTGCTCGATTCGGTCTACAGTGTCTGGGCGAAGCAGTTGCCCGATGACCAAGGACTTTGCCGATTTCCTGGCCTCGCTCAACAGCGAAGGCGTCGACTACGTGGTGATCGGGGGGATGGCCGTAATTCGGCTGATCCCCTATCGGACCACTCGTGACATCGACGTCCTGATCGAGCCCGAGCGAGAGAACGCTGCGGCAGCGCGGCGTGCGGTGGCTCGTTGGTCGGGTGAGGAGCCCGAGTTCTCGCTCGAGGATTTTCTCTCGGGCGACATCCTCTCGTTTGGTGGATTGCTGCGGGTCGAGGTCCACTCCAGAGTTCCCGGTGGCGACTGGAAGACCGTGAACAGCCGCAGCGTCGAAGGCGAGTTCCTCGGTGTCCCGACGCGCTTCGCCTCACTCGAGGACTTGATTGCGATGAAGCGCGCCGCGGGTCGCCCCGAAAAGGACTTGCCCGACCTTGCCCGCCTCGTGAAGCTGCGGGACGCCGGATGAGCATCGGGCTCGCGGTTACAATCCCGACACCATGATCCCCGGCGCGTTTCATCACCTCCACCTGCGCGCTCCCGACCCGGCGGCGGCGGCGCGGTGGTATGCCGAGCAGTTCGGCGGACAGGCGCGCACGGTCGGTGAGTACGAGCTGGCGCTGTTCGACGGCTGCTTCTTCACCTGGTACCGCGACGGCGCGGCGGCGGGCTCGGTGGGGACGGCGATCGATCACTTCGGGTGGTCGGTGCCGGACCTCGAAGCGGTGATGGACCGCCTTTCTGCGGCCGGGTGCAAGCGCCTGGTTGAGCCGCGAGTGGTTGGCGACGCCGACCTCAAGATCTCGTTCCTCGAGGATCCGTGGGGCGCCAAGCTGGAGCTTTTGGAGGACCGCGAGCTCCTCGGCTTTCATCATCTCCACCTGGTTGGCCCCGAGCCGCTCTTGGATCGGGTGTGGTGGCAGCAGACCTTCGGCGGCGAGACCCATACCTACAACGGTCTGGTGCCGGGGCTGCGGTTCCCTTCGATGTGGCTGTTGTTCCGGGCCAGCGACGACGCCCTCGCTCCCACCCGCGGCCGCGCCATCGATCATTTAGGTTGGTCGACCGGCGACGTCGATGTGGCGGTCGCCGGGCTCGCGGCGCGTGGTTTCGAGGCGGAAGAGCCGGTGCGGACACTCGGGCCGAATCGTCTCGCGTTCTTCGTCGCGCCGCGCGGAGTGCGGGTCGAGCTGTTTCAGTCCGGACAGCGCTAGAACGGCGGTAGAACGGGTGACCGAGCCCCTGCTGCCGGTTCCGCTCGAGCTGCGGCGGCGAGGCGGCACGCTGCGCCTGGAGCCGGTGGCGCGTGTCCGAATCGCGGCGGTTGCCGCGGTCGACGGTCGCGTGCTGCGACGGCTGCGCGAGGTGCTGCGACGGTTTGGGACGCGGCTGAGGATCACCGACGATGCGAGCTCGGCGTCGATCGTGCTCGGCCTTGATCCCGCGCTTGGTGAGCCAGCGCTGGGTCGCGAGGCCTACCGGATTCGAATCGACGATGTTCGCGCTCGCCTCGAAGGAGGTGACCTTGCCGGCCTGTTCTACGCGGTCTGCACCTTCGAACAGTGGCTGCGCGCTGAAGCACGCGAAGGCGACGCGGGCCTCGCGGTGCCGGCGGTCGAGATCGTCGACCGGCCAGGCTTCGGAGTCCGCGGCGTGATGTTCGACACCAGCCGCAACAAGGTGCCGACGATGGGCACGATGTACGCCCTGGTCGACCGCCTGGCGAGTTGGAAGATCAACCACCTCCAGCTCTACTTCGAGCACGCGTTCGCCTATCGGGGGCACGAGCGCGTTTGGGAGGGCTGGAGTCCGTTCACCGCCGACGAGATCCGCGCTCTCGACGACTACTGCCACGAGCGTTTCGTCGAGCTCGCCCCGAACCAGAACAGCTTCGGCCACCTCCACCGCTGGTTGGTCCACGAGCCCTACCGCGCGCTCGCTGAGTGCCCCGAGGGGATTGCCCATCCGTTCAGCGAGGACGTCGAGCCGTTCAGCCTCTGTCCTCTCGACCCCGGCAGCTTCACCCTGCTCGCGGACCTCTACGATCAGCTATTGCCGTGTCTGCGTAGCCGCCGCTTCAACATCGGCCTCGACGAGACGTTCGATCTCGGACGTGGTCGCTCGGCCGAGGCCTGCGCTGCGCGCGGTCGCGGTCGCGTCTACCTGGACTTCTTGCTCGCGGTCGATCGGCTGGTGCGCGCGCGTGATCACCAGACTCTGTTCTGGGGCGACATCGTGCTCGAGCACCCGGAGCTGGTCGCAGAGCTGCCGAGCGGCGTGGTCGCGCTCGAATGGGGCTACGAGGCAGGCCATCCGTTCGCCGATCACTGCCGGCGGTTTGCCGAGTCCGGGGTCGAGTTCTGGGTGTGCCCGGGCACCAGTAGCTGGCTGAGCCTTGCCGGGCGCACCGAGAACGCGCTCTCGAACCTCGAGCGGGCGGCTGCTCAGGGGATCGCCCACGGTGCGAGCGGGTACCTGATCACCGACTGGGGTGACTGCGGTCATCTGCAGCCGCTGCCGGTGAGCTACCTCGGCTTTGCCGCCGGCGCTCACTTCGCGTGGCGCGCCGGTGCTGCTGAGCGCACAGGCGCCGCGGAGTGCGAGGTCGACTGGCCGACGACGCTGGACCGCCACGCCTTCGACGATCCTGGGGGCGCGCTTGGCGGCACGTTCTTCGACCTCGGAAACGTCTATCTTGCGACCGGCGCGGTGCGCTCGAACTCCTCGACGTTGTTCCGGCTGCTGGTCGCGGGCTCCGCCGACCTCGCGCATCGCCGGTTCGACGGCCTGTCGATCGCAGCGCTCGAGCGTTGCCGCGAATTGGCGGCGGCGGCGGTCCGACCCGGTGCTGCGAGTGAGCGCGCCGACGCCGAGCTGCTCGATCGTGAAGCGCGCTGGGTCGCCGCGGCCCTCGACTTTTCGGCTCGGCTCGGGATCGCTCGCCTGCGAGTGGGCCGCGAACGAAGCCTCGCCGAGGTTCCGGCCGCGTCGCGTCGCACCTTGGCTGACGACCTCGGGTCGTTGACCGAAGAGGCACGCGAGGTCTGGCTCGCGCGCAA
>JAQBHE010000320.1:0-8575 GCA_032128015.1 Holophagae bacterium | reverse complement strand
AACGTCCTGATCTACGCCCACCGCGCGGATTCGACGCCGGAGCATGGCCAGTACCTCCGGTGGCTGAGCGATCTCGCGACCGGGTCCGAGCCCTTTGCCCTTTCGGTACTCGTGCTTGCGGCTCTCGCGAGAATCACCACGAACCCACGGATCTTCCAGCCCGCCTCGACGCTCGACGAGGTCTTCGCCTTCGTGTCGGAGCTCGTGCTGCGTCCCACGGCCCGGGTCGTAGCGCCCGGCCCGGACCATCTCGCAATTCTCGAGCGGCTGTGCCGTGAGTCCGGAGCCAGCGGCAAGCTGGTCGCTGACGCCCAACACGCTGCGGTCGCCATCGAGCACGGCTGCACGATCGTGAGCACCGACTCGGACTTCGGCCGGTTCCCAGGCCTCCGTTGGCTGCACCCCCTTCGCCCTCCGAGCTGACACCACGACTCCGGCCCTGGCGACACTCCTTGCTCCCACGGCGCCGGCACCGTGGGGAACGGCTAGCATTCGCCCCCTCCCCATCGCCGATGAACACCCTCCTCCAGCTGACCGTCTCCGGCCTCTCGAACGGCATGATCTACGCCCTGGTGGCGGTGGGCTTCGTGGTCGTTTATAAGGCCAGCGACGTCATCAACTTCGCCCAGGGCGAGTTCTTGCTGATCGGCGCCTACTTGTCGTTCACTCTGATCGGGCCGCTCGGCCTCCCCTGGTCGGTCGGCGTGGCGTTGACCCTGGCGATTGCGGCAGTCGTCGGGTTGGTGGTCGAGCGACTGGTGATCCGGCCGCTGATCGGTGAGCCGATCATCTCGATGATCATGGTCACGATCGGGCTGTCGAGCGTGCTGAAGGCGTTGGTCAGCGCGATCTGGGGCACCCGGCCGCGCGCCTTCCCGGCGTTCTTGCCCGAAGGCGAGATCCGCATCGGTCAAGCGGTCCTGGGTCTCGATCGCTTGATCTCGATCGCGGTAGCCCTCTTGCTGCTGGGCCTCCTGTCGCTGTTCTTCCGCTACGCCAAGGACGGGATCGCGATGCGCGCGATCGCTGACGACCAGCAGGCGGCGTTGTCGATGGGGATCAGCATTCACCGCGTGCTGGCGGTGGCGTGGGCGCTCGCGGCGATGACCGCGACGATCGGCGGCCTGCTGCTCGCCAATGTCGTCGGCGTCGGCCAGGACATCAGCTACGTCGGGGTGCGGGTGTTTCCGGTGGTGATCCTGGGCGGCCTCGACTCGGTCCTCGGCGCGGTCGTCGCGGGCGCGATCATCGGCCTGCTCGAAGCCTACACGGGTGGCTACGTCGGTCACGGCCTCAACCTCATCGTGCCGTTCCTGGTCCTGATCGTGGTGCTGATGGTGCGGCCGTACGGGCTGTTCGGCAAAGAGATCATCGAGCGCGTGTAGCGCCCACCCCGGCTCGATACGGCACGACGGATCGCGATGCAGTCTGGAGTCTTCTTCACCGACTACCGCCGCGACATGGCGTTGCGGCGGCTGCCGCTCGAGAAGCTGCGCCTCGCTGGCTTCGCGGTCGCAGTGGTGCTGTTCGGGCTGTTGGCGTCGCCCTACTGGCTCAACCTCGCGAACCAGATCGCGATCGCGACGATCGGCGCGATCGGGCTCAACATCCTGGTCGGCTACACCGGCCAGATCTCGCTCGGGCAGGGCGCGTTCATGGCGGTCGGCGCCTACAGCGCCGGCATCTTGACCGCACGAGTCGGTCTACCGGTGGCGCTGAGCCTGTTGCTCGCGAGCCTGATCACCGCCGCGGTCGGCGTCGGCTTCGGCCTGCCGTCGCTACGGCTCAAGGGTCTCTATCTCGCGATCGCCACCTTGGCAGCGCAGCAGATCGTCGAGTGGCTGATCACCCACTGGACCGCGCTCACCGGCGGCACCGAGGCGATGGTGGTGCCGGCGACCAAGCTCTTGGGGCTCGCGCTCAACCGCGACGGCAGCTTCTACTGGGTAGGCACGGGCCTCGCGGCGGCGAGCGCCCTCGCAACCGCCAACCTGTTCCGCTCGCGGATCGGACGGGCCTTCGTCGCCATCCGTGACCAGGACATCGCGGCAGGGGCGATCGGCGTCGACGTCTTCCGCACCAAGCTGATGGCGTTCGCCACTTCGTCGTTCTTGGTCGGGCTGTCGGGGGCGCTACTCGCGCACCACCGCACCATCGTCACGTGGGAGCGGTTCACCATCGAGACCAGCATCACCTACCTGGCGATGATCATCATTGGCGGCCTGGGAACGATCAGCGGTTCGTTCTTCGGCGCCACCCTGATCGTGCTGTTGCCGGCGCTGATCAGCACCCTCGGCCGCAACCTCCAGGGCACCGCACCGATGCTGACCCAGCTGCTGCCGTTCATCCAGCAGGGGGTCTTCGGCTTGATCCTGATCCTGTTCTTGGTGCTCGAGCCGGAGGGCCTCGCCCGCCTGTGGCGCAACGTCAAAGACTACTTCCGACTGTGGCCGTTCTCCTACTAACTCGCGGCGAAACGGCGACCTCGCGAGCGGTTTCCTCGAGGACCCGGAGCTCGACGCTCTGGGTCGAGCTCGACGGGTCGTCGACGACCGCCGGGGGCTGAAGCCCCTCTGGGGCTGGAAGCCCGCAAGACCTGACATAATCGCAACATCGACAACCAGCCTCAAAGGGGGTGAACGATGCGAGCGAACCTGATCGGGATGCCGGTGTCGGTAATTCTGCTGTTCGGGAGCCTGTTACTGAGCGCCTGCGGCGGCGGCGATACCGCTGGCGACGCCGGGGACGCGGCAGTCCAGCCGATCAAAGTCGGTGCGATCTTCGACCTCTCGGGTCCCACCGCCGACGTCGGCACCATCTACGCGGAAGGGATCCGGGGCTACGTCGACTGGCTCAACGCCAAGGGCGGGGTCTACGACCGGCCGGTCGAGCTGTTGTACCAGGACTACGGCTACAAGGTCGATGTCGCCGAGCAGCTGTATTCGGAGTTCGTCCAGAGCGGGGTGGTCGCGTTCATGGGCTGGGGCACCGGCGACACCGAGGCGCTGCGCGGCCGGATCGCCGATGACCACGTGCCCTTCATGTCGGCGTCGTACTCGCACCTTCTCGGCAACCCTGCCGAAGCCCCCTACAACTTCCTGGCCGGCACCAGCTACAGCGACCAGCTGTTCATCGTCCTCGACTGGATCGCGGAGACCAGCGGCGGCCGAGCACCACGAGTCGCCTTGATGCACGCCGCCAGCCCCTTCGGACTCTCGCCCTACGAACAGGGCGGACGAGAGTACGCAGCCGGCCACGACATCGAGCTCACGCCCTACGAGATGTCGCGGGGCGCCACCGACTTCACCGCCGAGCTCGGCCGCATCGCTCAGTCCGGGGCACGCTATGTGGTGTTCCAGAACACCTCGGGCCCGGTGGCGCTGGCGCTCAAGAACGCGCGTGCCCTCGGCCTCAAGCTGACCTTCGTGTGCCTCAACTGGTGCACCAACGAAGTGCTCACCGAGCTCGCCGGTCCGGCCGCCGAGGGCGTGGTCGGCTCGGTGATCTTCTCACCTCCCGGCGACGGTGTCGCCGGCCTCGCCGACGCCCAGGCATACCTCGAGTCCAAAGGGTCTTCACTCGCGGCCAAGGGCCTGCTCTACGGCCAGGGCTGGTGGACAATAGCGATCATGACCGAGGGCATCCGCCGCGCCGCGGCCGGAGGTACGATCTCCGGGGAGTCGATCAAGACCGCCCTCGAATCGCTCGACGGGTTCGCGACCGGTGGCACTTCGGCGCCGGTGTCGTACTCGGCCAACGACCACTGGGGGATCGACGGCATGCGCCTGTTCAAGGTCACCAACGGTCGCTGGCAGGTGCTCACCGACCTCCGCCAAGCGCTGCGCAAGTAGCCGGCGGGGCGGCGTCGCGACAGGTCGCCCGTGCTCCGGCTCAACAACGTCGAGGTCATCTACGATGACGTCATCCTGGTGCTCAAGGGCTTGTCGCTTGAGGCCGCCGAGGGCCGGATCACCACCCTGCTCGGCACCAACGGCGCCGGCAAGTCGACGACGCTGAAGGCGATCTCGGGCCTGCTCGCGCCCGAGGACGGCGCGGTCACCGACGGCACGATCGAGCTCGACGGCGAGCGCATCGACCGCTGGACCGCCGACCGGATCGTCCGTCTCGGGATTTTCCAGGTGATGGAGGGCCGGCGGGTGTTCGAGCACCTGACTGTGGAGGAGAACCTGCTCGCCGGCGCCTACACCCGGCGCGACCGCCGCTCGCTTCCCCAAGACGTCGAGGGGGTGTACGGCTACTTCCCGCGCCTGCGCGAGCGCAGGTCCCAGCAAGCGGGCTATCTCTCGGGCGGCGAGCAGCAGATGCTGGCGATCGGCCGGGCGCTGATGGCCCGGCCGCGCCTGATGCTGCTCGACGAGCCGTCTTTGGGTCTCGCGCCGCTCCTGGTGCGCGAGATCTTCGAGATCATCCGCCGGATCAACCACGAGCAGAAGACAACGATTCTGCTGGTCGAGCAGAACGCAGCCCGCGCCCTCGAGGTGGCCCACTACGGCTACGTGATGGAAGGCGGCCGGGTAGTGCTCGAAGGCGAGCCGGCGGCGCTCGCCGAAAACGCCGACGTCAAGGAATTCTACCTGGGGCTCACCCAGGTCGGCGCCAAGAGGAGCTACCGCGACGTCAAGCACTACAAGCGGCGCAAGCGCTGGCTGTCGTAGGGGAATCGAATTGACAGGTTGGGGCCGGGAGGATCACACTCGTGCCATGACCAAGTCCGAGCTCCGCCAACTCGTGCTCGCTCTGCCTGTGGAGGAGAAGCTCGAGCTCGTCGAGGAGGTGTGGGGCAGCCTTACGCCCGCCCAGATCCCGGTGCCCCGATGGCAGCTCGAGCTGATCGATGCGCGCCTCGAGGAGCTCGATGAGCATCCAGAACCAGGCGAGAGCTGGCAGCACGTCGAGGGGCAGGTTTGGCCCGGGATCCCACCCAAGTAGTCGGACCGCTCCCTTGAGCTTCGAGGCCCAAACGGGACCGTGTGTGGAGAACATTCGGCGGCTTCCGACCCGAGGGGCCTCAGATCCTCGGGCACCGGAAGCCCACTAGATCCCGATGAAGACACCGCTTCGGCTGACGGCGGCGGCCAAGAGGGATGTCTTCAAGGCCCGCGCCTGGTACCTCGAGGAGGCACCCGCTGTCGCCGACGAATTCCGCGACGACCTCCGCACCCTGATGGTCCGGATCGAGGAGATCCCGACGCTCTACCCTGTCGTCCACCGGGAAGTTCGACGAGGCAACCTCGCGCGCTTCCCGTATGCGGTGTTCTACCGAGTTCGCCTCGAGGAGATCCAAGTGATCGCGGTGATGCATCAGGCACGCGACCCGCGCCGATGGCTGGGCCGACGCTGAGAGCGAAGCGGAGGTCATCGCATGTTTCCAACCCACCCCGAACTCGCGTCGAGGCCGGCGCTTCTGGCATCATCGGCGGCAACGCGATCTGCGAGTCCTGACCGCCACCGAGGAGAGAGCATGAGCCTGACCGAGACCGAGACCCCGCCGTCTCCAGGACTGTTCCTCGACCCCGATCTCGATGTCGAGACTACCGACCTCGAAGGTCTAGGCCACGTCGACATCGACCGGGTGATCGCCTATGTCCACGACATCGATCGCGACTTCCCCGCCTACCTGACTCTCTACGAGAAGTACCTGCGCCAGCGCTGGAACGTCTACGACCTCGACTTCGGTCGCGACCGCGAGGACTGGGAGCGGATGTCCGAGGAGTCGAAGAAGACGTTCCTCCAGATCGCCTCGGGGTTCCACCACGGCGAGCGCCAGGTGGCGGTCGAGCTCGCGCCGCTGTTCTTTGGCATCCCCGAGGACTACAAGGTGTTTCTGTCCTCCCACCTCGAAGACGAGGCCCGCCATACGGTGTTCTTCGACCGCTTCTACCGCGAGGTCGTGGGCGTTCCCGGCGACAGCATCCTCGAGGTGCTCGACGGCTCGTACCACTACATCTCCGAGACCTTCGTCGGTCCTTTCGGGCTGCTCTCCTACCTCACCGATCGGCTGCGTCTGACTCCGTACGATCGCCACGTCCAGATGCAGTACGCCACCACGTACATGCTTTGGATCGAGGGCGTGCTGGCGCTGGCGGTGATGAAGATCACCCTCGGCTACGCCCGCGACAACGACATCCTGCCCGGCTACTACACCGGCTTCACCGCCACCTGCCGCGACGAAGCGCGTCACGTCCACGGCGGCCTGCGCTTCATCCGCGAGCTGCTCGACGACGACCCGACGCTGGTCGTAGACCTCCACGAGACCCTGCGCACTTTGCTGATCATGTCGTCGACCTCCAGCGCCTACGTGCTCTACGAAGCGATCGGCTGGAGCGAGGACAAGGTGAGAGCACTGCTCGCCGACCAGCTCGAGCGCAAGCTGAGTTTGGTCGGAGTCACTCTCCCGGAGGACATCCGCGAAATGGTCGACAAGATGGACCCGGTGCTCGCCGGTGGATAGCTATGTCATCCGCTAACTCGAAAGGGCTCCCGTTCTTTTCCCCGGCATGGGCCGCGGCGGCGGTTGCCGAGCTCGCGGCGGGCCCCGATGAAGTAGCCAGGGCAAAGAAGATCCAGAAGTTCTGGGACTGGATCGAGAAGGCAGCCGAGCACGTCGACTGCGAGCTCGGCCTCGCGGTCTCGGACCTCGACGGCGGCCGCCCGAACTGCCTGCTGCTGACTCTCGAGAAGGGCAAGTGCACCGGTCACCGCCTGGTCCCCGCGGCCGAGGCCCAACGGACCGCGACCTACCTGCTCGAGGGCAGCCTCGCCGATTGGCGCGAGATCATGGGCGGCTACGACATGGGCAGGAGCATCATGTACCGCAAGCTCAGGCTGGCTGCGGGCGACGTCCTGGTGTTCTTCCGATCGGCCTACTACTGGACCGAGTCGCTGGCCTGCCTGCAGCGGGTGCCGACCGCGTTCTGATCGCCTTCGTTCCAATCGCCTTCGATTTGATCGCAGCCGGGCGCGCCGCCAGGCCGCGCCGGAGCACCGCCAGGCTCGACTCGACGAGATGCTGGTTCGTGGTGTCGATCAGACTCTCGGTGTAGATCCGGTCGAGGAACGAGAGGTGCCATAGCCGGACGACATCGGCGGCGGTCGTAAGGTCGAGGTCGGAGCGCACCTCCCCCGACTCGACCCCGCGTGCCAAGAGCTCCTCGAGCCGGCGCCGCCAGCGCTCGGTGGCCACCCGCAGCGTCTCGTCATCGTCGGCGAGCAGCAGCCGCTGATCGCGGATCAGGATCGTGCGCAGCACCGGGTGACGGCGGGCGAAGTCGATCGACGCGCGGTGCATCACCGCGAGGCCGTCGAGGGCGCTCGACGGCGCCTCGCGCGCGACCGCGTCCCAGTTGTGCTCGCTCCACTCGCGCAGCGTCCGCTCGAGCACTCGCCGCAGCAGGGTCTCCTTGCCGTCGAAGTAGACGTAGACCAGCGCCTTCGAGCATCCCGCGCGCTCGGCGATCGCGGCGACGGTGGCGCGGGCGAAACCGTGTTCGGCGAAGCAGTCGCCGGCCGCCTTGAGAATCTGGGACCGCGTGCGCTCGACGCGCGCGGTAACGGGCTGACCAGATCGGGGCATTCCGGGTATCTCCTAGTTGACGATTTTGACTTTTTCAGACTAAATCGTCAATGAACAGTTATGGCGAACCTGCTTCCCCGCCGCGCCCCGATCGGCCTCGCGATCCTCCTCGCCGGCGGCCTTGCCTCCGACGGCACCGGCTCCGTCGCCGCACAGTCGTCCGCGTCTCTGCCGCGAGCCCCGGTGACGATGGATCCTCCCGAGGCTCGGCTGATCGCCGGCGGGCTCGATGTCACGATGCTCGGCGGCCTACCGTCCGCGGACCCGGTTCCGGGCTCGCTACCGCTGTCGCTGGTCGAGGCCCTCGAACGCGGCCTGCGCCAAAACCTGGCGCTGCTGCTGCGCTCGGAAGCGGTAGCCGCCGCCGAAGGACAACGACTCGACCGTCGCAGCGACTTGTTGCCGACGGCGTCGGCGCGCTTTGCTCAACGCACCCAGGAGCTCAACTTCGAGGCCTCGCCGTTCAGCCGTTTCCGACCTCCGGATATCGAGGCCCAAGAGGCGGTGGCGCGCTACGAGACCGTGGACGCCCGGCTGTTCATCTCGGCGGCGCTGTTCGACTTGCCGGCGCGATATCGCCACCAAGCGGCGACCGCGCGGGTGCGCGCCGAGGAGAGCTCGCTCGCCGAGATGCGAAGCCTGGTTGCGCTTTTGGTCGGCAATCTCTACCTCCAGACCCTCACCGCCGGCATCCGCCTCGAGTCGATTGCCGCCCAACGGGTCACCTCCGAGGCGCTCTTCGATCTCACCACCGCCCAGCGCTCGAGCGGCCTGGTCTCCGGGGTCGACGTACTGCGCGCAGAGGTGCGCCTCGAGGGCGATCGGCTGCGCGAAATCCAGGCCCGCAACGAGCACCGCAAGGCGGGGCTCCATCTGGCGCGTGCGATCGGACTGCCCATCGGCCAGCAGTTCCATCTCACCGATTCGATTCGCTACGTGCCGCTTGCCGAGTTCACCTTCGAAGGCGCGCTCGCCCGCGCC
>JAQBHE010000319.1:0-5290 GCA_032128015.1 Holophagae bacterium | reverse complement strand
CGGCGCGATCGAAACAAAAGTGCTGTTGGGTCCGGCGCCGGTGCTCGTGGTCCGGTTGGCGGTCGTGTTGCCAGGCGGGCGAGCGGTTGCCGGCGTCGCCGAGGGTCCGGCGCCGGTACTGGTGTGGGTACCCAACAGGGTCACCGCGGAGTCGCCGCTGTGCGACCGTCCGGCGAACTCGGCGAGCGCAGTCGCAACTCCCGCGGCGGAATTGGGGCGCAGCTCCAAGGAGCGCTCGAGGAGCTCGAGCACGAGGGAGGCGACTTTCTGAGGCATCGCCGCGTATTCGCGCGGGTCTACGGGGTCCTGGGTGAGCCGGGTCATTGCGGTCGCGATGGCGCCGTCGGCGATGAATGGGCATCGCCCGGTCAGCATTTCGTAGAGCAGGGCTCCGAGCGCGTAAAGATCTGTTGCCGGGCCGACCGCTTCGCCCCGGACTTGTTCCGGGGCCATGTACGAGGGGGTGCCGATCAGCGCCGCGCCGATCGTGACCTGGGCGTCGTTGGCGATCGCGCGGGCCACCCCGAAGTCGGTCAGGACCACGCGGCCGGTGGTCTCGAGCAGCACGTTTCCGGGCTTGATATCCCGGTGGATGACCGAGACCTCGTGCGCCGCGGCGAGGCCGTGCGCGATCTGACGTCCGATCTCGGCAGCCCTGGGCACCGACAACGGCGCTTCCCTCGAAAGCAGGTCGTGGAGGCTCTCGCCCTCGACCAGCTCCATGGTGAGGTAGAGGACTCGGTCGACGGCTCCGAGGTCAAAGATGCGCGCGGCGTTGCGGTGGGTGACCCGTCGTGCCAGGCGCACTTCACGCCGGAAACGCTCGGCCGCGTCAACGGGCCCGGCGACCAGCAGCTTGAGCGCCACCCGGTCGCCGACCGCTTCGTCCATCGCCGACCAGACGGCGCCGGTGGCGCCGCGACCGAGCAGCCCCTCGATTCGATAGCGAGTGGCGAACAACTCGCCAGGGCTCGGTTCATAGACCATGGGATGGGGTCGGGGGCCGTCGGTGACTGGATCTGGCTCGGGCATGCCAAAGCCGACGATAGTCGATCGCTCTCCTAGCGGCGCTCGAGGTCCATGACGCGAGCGGTCATCGTTCCTGGTTGCCTTCGACCAGATCTTCCGAGGCCCCGTTGAAGCTTGGACCAGCGCGGAGCAGGTTCAGCAGCCGAAGCATCGGAAACCGTGGCGTGTGGAGCGTTCGCAGGAACGCGAGAACCTCCCCGCGGGCTTCTTGGTCGAGCGCCGCGAAGGCGTCGCGGGGCGGCCTGGCCCTCGCCGCCGTGGAGCAGGATTGCTTCGGTGATCGTCGTCGCTCGGCCGTCGTGGAGGTACGGCGAACTGTCCGCGACGCCCCACAGCTTGGCGGTCGTGAACTGGCGGTTGAGCTCGGGGCTGGCGCTGGCGAAGGTCTCGGCGAGCTGGGGACCCATGTCGTGTCGCTTCAAGTCGGCGAACATCGGCACCACGACACCGCCCAGGGCGTTGCGCTCGAAACGGGCCGGTCGGGCGCTCAGATCGAGGGTGTAGAAAACGTTGGCGCGGGGGTCGGTCGGGACCTCGGGAAACCGTAGGGGCAACTCGCGGTTGCGGGTCTGCAGGGCCGGCACGTGACACGAGGCGCAGCCGAGGCTCACGAAGCGTTGGAACCCGGCCTGGGCGTCGCCCGCCAACGACTCGCCGAACGGGCGGTCCAGAGTGGCGACAAAGATGTTGAGCGCCGACAGCTCGCCCGGCGTGATCTCGTTGGTCACTCCGTCGCCATCACCGTCGACGTCTTCGCCGACGACCTCGACCGGCTGGATGCCGAAATGAAACTGCACCGCGCCGATGTCGAACTCGCGGATCGTCGCGAACTCGCCCTTGCGCCCGAACGGCCGCACCACCAGGTCAGGGTCGATCCCGACGACGCCCGAGGTGTCGAGATCGCCGACGGCGTCGACGACCAGCGTGCCGAAGTCGACGCCCTTGGTCACTAGGGCCACCACGACGCCGGGATGCAACCGGGCGTATTGCTGGAGCGCCTGGAGGTCTTCGGTCATCTCGAGGGCCACCAGCTCGACACCGCCGGTCCCGAAGACGAACGGCGGATTCGCGAAGCGGCCGTTGAAACCGGCGGCGCTGTCGAAGTCCGCGAGATCGGCGGGGTCGAGCTCGGTGGGCATGATCATCGCGTTGGCGTTCGAGCCGCCAGCGCCGCCGATGCCCAGGATCGGCGGGAACGTGGCCGCACTGACTTGGGTGTGACACTCGAGACAAGCCTGGGCGTCGAGCCCGTTGACCCGAAGGAAGGTGCCGTTGCCCTGGAGCGTCGGACGTCCGCCCGGCGACACCGTGTCGTTGATATCCATGGGCCCGTCGCCGTAGCCGGTCTCGCGGGTGAACGGCATCGTGAATAGGCGCAGCCCCTCGATGCGGATCTGATCCAGCGACAGTTCGCCGTCGGCGATTTGCTGCTGGGTGATCGGTGACCCGCCCTCCTCCTCCGCGCGCGGCTCAGCCGCGAGGGCGGCACCGAGCACTGGCGCGGCGGAGACTAGGGTGGTGATTAGGGCGATCAGGGTGATCGCGGTGTGGCGGTCACGCGGGTTCATGGATGCACCTCGATCCTCTGGAGGAACGGCGTGGCAGGTCAACGATTGGTGAATCTATCTCGATTGGGCTTCAGCGGCTGCAGAGCCAAGGGCTTCGATCCCGTTCCGCCCTGACATCGACAGCCAGGCTCGACGTTGGTACCTTCCAGCGCGGAGAAAGAGCCGTGACGACTTTTCCGATTCAGAGACTGCGCCGTTTGCGCGCCACCGAGTCCTGGCGGCGGCTGGTGCGCGAGACCCGGCTGTCGCTCGACCAGTTCGTCTACCCGATGTTCGTGGTCGCCGGCGAGGGCGTCGCGCGCGAAGTGCCGAGCATGCCCGGGGTGTGCCAGTTCTCGGTCGACCGATTGGTCGCGGAGGCCGAGCGGGTGCATGGCCTGGGGGTGCCGGCGGTGATGCTGTTCGGAGTGCCCGACCACAAAGACCCGGAGGGCAGCGCAGGCTGGGACCCGGAGGGCCCGGTGCCGCGCGCGATCCGCGGGCTCAAGGCCGCCGCGCCCGACCTTCTGGTGTGGGCCGACGTCTGCTTGTGTGAGTACACCAGCCACGGTCATTGCGGGGGTCCTCGATCGTGACCAGCGAGTCGACAACGACGCGACCCTGCCGCTGCTCGCCGAGGCGGCGCTGGTCTACGCCCAAGCGGGAGCCGACGCGGTGGCGCCAAGCGACATGATGGATGGGCGGGTCGGCGCGATCCGCGAGCGACTGGACGGTGTCGGCCTCGGCGCGGTGCCGATCGTCGCCTACGCCGCCAAGTACGCGTCGGCGTACTACGGACCGTTTCGCGATGCCGCCGAGTCGACGCCGGCGTTCGGCGACCGTCGCGGCTACCAGATGGACCCGGCCAACGCCGCCGAGGCGCTGCGCGAGGTCGAGGCCGATCTCGACGAGGGCGCCGACATCGTGATGGTCAAGCCGGCCGGGCCCTATCTCGACGTGCTGCTGCGGGTCAAGGAGACGTTCGGGGTGCCGACCGCCGCCTACCAGGTGTCGGGCGAGTACAGCCTGATCAAGGCCGCCGGTGCGCAGGGCTGGGTCGACGAACGGGCGGTCGCGCTCGAGAGCCTGATCGGGATCAAGCGCGCCGGCGCCGACATCATCGTCTCGTACTTCGCCCCCGACGTCGCGCGTTGGTTGGCGTGATGTCCGGTCTAGCTGCCGGTGCCAGGGCCGGCGCCGACGCCGAGACCGGCGAGGCGCCGTTCCTCGCCGCTTGCCGGCGACATCCGGTCGCGCGCACTCCGGTGTGGATCATGCGCCAGGCCGGGCGGTACCTGCCGGAGTATCGCCAGCTTCGCGAGCGCCACGATTTCCCAACGCTTTGCAAGACTCCCGAGCTTGCGGCGGAGGTGACGCTGCTGCCGACGCGGCGCTTCGACCTCGACGCGGCGATTCTGTTCAGCGACATCATGACCCCCCTCGAGGGGATGGGCGTAGATCTGCGCTTCGATCCGGGTCCGGTGATCGCGAGCCCGATCCGCAGCGCCGACGCGGTCGCTGGGTTGCGCAGCAGCGTCCCCGAGGAAGACGTGCCGTTCGTGTTCGAGGCGATCCGGCTGGCGCGTGCCGCGTTGCCGGCGACGGTGCCGTTGATCGGTTTCGCCGGCGCGCCGTTCACTCTGTTCTGTTACCTGGTCGAGGGCGGCGGCTCGAAAGACTTTATGATCGCGAGGTCGTTCTTGCAGTCAGAGCCGGCGGCCGCCCAGCGCCTGCTTTCGAAGCTCGCCGACCTCACTCGCGACTATCTCGCCGCCCAGGCCGCCGCGGGCGCCCAGGCGCTGATGATGTTCGACAGCTGGGTGGGTCTACTGTCGCCGCACGACTTCCGGCGCTTCGCCCTGCCGGCGGTCGAGCGCGCGCTCGACGGGCTCGAGACCGGGGAGCGGCCGCTGATCTATTTCCCCAACCAGGGTGCGACCTTGCTTCCCGACGTGGCTCGGCTCAACGTCGACATGGTCGGCGTGGACTGGCGGGTGTCGCTGGCCGCCGCCCGCCGGACGCTGGGCGTCGGCAAGGCGATCCAGGGCAACCTCGACCCGGCGGCCCTGTTCGCATCGCCCGGCGAGCTGCGGCTGGCGATCGACCGGGTGCTCGAGGACGCGGGTCCCGAGCCCGGCTTCGTGTTCAACCTCGGGCACGGCATCGATCGCCGCACCGACCCCGAAGCGGTTGCGCTGCTGGTCGAGCGGGTCCACGCTCACCGTTGGAGTTGAGCAAGATCGACGGTCACCGGAGCGACTATCGCCCGGGTAACTTGCCCGCCGCGATGGTGGCGTGGGGTGCGGCGATTGCGGTCGTGCAGTGGCTGCTGGTGTACGTGGCGCACCAGCCGTTGATCGCGGTCTCCGGCTGGCCGCTCGGTCTGGCGGCGGTGGCGGTGGCGGTTCTCGGTGGTTTCGCGGGCGCGTCGCGAGCGCGGTCGGGGGAGGAGTTGCGCGTCGGTTGTTACGCGGGTCTTGCCGCTGGCGTGATCCAATTGTTGGTCGTCGGATGGGATCCCGCGCCCGGCGGCGCTTCGATCCTGGTCTGGGCGCCAGCGTCGCTGGTGTTCTGGTGCGCGGTCGGTTCGTTCGGCGGTTGGGTGGCCACTCGTGGCCTAACGGCGGGTGAAGCGCTCGCGGAGCCTCCCGGGATGTCGCCGCGACTGCTAGCCGCGCCTGCCGCGATCGCGGCGACCGTCAGCGCGGTGTTGC
>JAQBHE010000318.1:0-3044 GCA_032128015.1 Holophagae bacterium | reverse complement strand
TCATAATCGGCTCCGCGGTGGACCAGCAGGGTGGCATCGCCACCGTCGTCGACCAACAGCGTCGGTCCGTCGTGCCCCGGCCAAGCAAGCGCCTGCTCGGTGCACCACCAATACTCTTCGAGGGTCTCGCCCTTCCACGCGAACACCGGAATGCCCCGCGGGTCTTCCGGCGTGCCGCCGTTCTCACGGCGACCGACCGCCACCGCGGCGGCGGCGTGGTCCTGGGTCGAGAAGATGTTGCACGATGCCCAGCGGACGTCGGCGCCGAGCTCGGCCAGGGTCTCGATCAGCACCGCGGTTTGCACCGTCATGTGCAGGCTGCCGGTGATCCGCGCGCCAGCGAGGGGCCGCGACTCGCGGTACCTGGCGCGCAGCGCCATCAGACCGGGCATCTCGTGCTCAGCGAGCTCGATCTCTTTGCGCCCGGCCTCGGCGAGATGAATGTCGGCGACCTTGAAGTCGAGCATCGCGGCCTTGGCGGTCTCGGTGGACGTCTGGGTGGCGGTCTCGGTGATGGTCTCGGTGGGGGTCATCGGCGGTCTCCTGGTTGGGTGACCCGCGCGCGATCGCGCTGGCCATGAGTTTCTCGAGCGGTGGATTCGTGAACGGCGGGAAAGGAAGCGAGGAGGCTTGAGGGCTCGACGGGAGTCCGGGCGCGGGCAACGAACAGGGCCGGACCCGCGGCCGAAATGTCGAACCCGAGAGGCCGGACAGATACCTGGCCGAGGCCGCTCTCGGCGAGCAGCCGGCGGACCGCCGAATCGGAGAAGCCGAGCCAGACGTGGCCCATGCGCTGGCGCAGCTCCTCGCGGTCGTGGGCGACCATGTCGAGGATCACCAGCGCGCCTCCGGGCTTGAGCACGCGCGCGGCCTCGCGGAGCACTCGCAGTGGTTCGGCGACGTGGTGGAGCACCAGGAACAGCGTGGCGGCATCGAGGCTGCGGTCCTCGAGTGGGAGCCGCGCCAGGTCCCCCGAGCGCACCTCGGCGTTGTCGAGCCGATCGAGCCGCGCTCGGGCCGCAGTCAGCATCGCCTCCGAGCTGTCGACCGCGATGACTCTCTCGACGAAGGGCGCCAGCGCCTGCGACAGCTCGCCGGTGCCGCAGCCGAGGTCGCCCACCACCCACTCGGGATCGAGGAACGCCATGAGCGCCTGGAGGTCGAAGCGGGCTCCGAACAGTTCACGGCGCAGCGCATCCCATTCCCCGGCGGTGGTCGAGAAGAACTCCGAGGACCGCAGCCGGCGTGACTCGAGGACTGGCTCGAGCCGGCGACGGTCAGAAACCGCGGCCGGAGTTGCCGCGAGCTCGTCGCGGAGCAGCGTCCAGATCCGCCGCTCGGTTCTGCCGAGGGGCTCGAGATCCAGGCGGTAGAAACCGCAGGTGCCCTCCTTGCGCCGGCCGAGCCAGCCGCAGTCCACCAAGGTCTTGAGGTGGCGGCTGACGGTCGACTGAGGCAGGCGGACGATCTGTTGTAGCTCCCCCACCGTCAGCTCCTGATCCTCGCAGAGCAGCAGCAACCGGCAACGCACCTCTTCGGCGAGTGCGGAGACTTGGTCGAGGATCTTCGGCGTCGAGGTCTTCATCGAGTCGTTGCCGGATACATCCGTTCATCCGGCTTGACGGATTATACACACTGAGACGAGCGCCGGCAGGCATCCCAGCGCGCGCTGAGCGGCGCGCGCGCTGAAAGTCCACGCTCCGAGGCTACGGCGACGCGGAGGAAAGCGCTGTCGGAGCCGCTTCCTCCTCCACCGCGCTCCACATCAGCTCGGCAACATCGAGCACGCTCACCTCGCGCTCCCCCTTGCGAGCTCCCAGACCGTCCTCGAGCATGGTGGCGCAGAACGGACAACCCACCGCGACCACGTCGGCGCCGGTGTCGAGCGCTTGCTGGGCGCGCTCTTGATTCACCCGTTGGTTCGGTGGCTCGTCGACGAAGGCCATACCGCCGCCGCCGCCGCAGCAGAAGCTGTTCTCGCGACTCTTCGGCATCTCGGCGCGTACTCCCGTCGTCGCGGCATCGACCAACTCGCGAGGAGCGTCGTAGACGCCGTTGTGGCGGCCGAGGTAGCAGGGATCGTGAAATGTCACCTTGCCCGCGGCGCGAGCTTTCGGCTCGAGCCGTCCCTCTGCTACCAGGCGCTCGAGGAACTGCGAATGGTGGTGCACCCGATAGTGGCCGCCGAGGTGCGGGTACTCGTTCTTGAAGCTGTTGAAGCAATGCGGACAGGAAGTGACGATCTCCTTCACTCCGTAGCGCGACAGGGTCTCGACGTTGCCCTTGGCGAGCATCTCGAACAGGAACTCGTTGCCGATCCGACGCGCCGGGTCGCCGGTGCAGGTCTCCTCGCGGCCGAGGATCGCGAACTTGACCCCGGCCTTCAAGAGCAGCTTGGCAGTGGCCTGTACCGTCTTGTGGTTGCGCTCGACCAGGGCGCCGCCGCAACCGACCCAGAACACCACCTCGGCGTCCGCCGGATCGTCCATCTCCGAGAGCACATCGAGGTCGAGGCCGTGCGCCCAGTCGACCCGGCTGAACTGGGTGCCCTTGTACGGGTGCTGGCGCGATTCGAGAGAAGTGATGATCTCCTGCAGCTGAGCCGGAAAGTTCGCCTCCTCCATCACCAGGAAACGACGGGCGTCGATGATCTTGGGCAGCTGTTCGATGTGCACCGGACACGCTTCCATGCAGGCGGCGCAGGTGGTGCACTGGAACAGCGCGGCCGGCGCCACCGCGGTGGCCGGATCGATGACCGGCACCGCGACCTTGCCGAGCAGGGTCGCCGACTCACGGTGCATCAGGTTGCGCAGATCGAGGATGATGTCGCGCGGCGACAGCGCCTTGCCGACGGTGTTCGCCGGGCAGACCTCGGTGCAGCGGCCGCACTCGGTGCAGGCGTCGAGGTCGAGCAGGTCTTTCCAGGTGAAGTCGGTGAGCGAGTTCACGCCCAGACGCTCGGCGTGCTCGAAGTCGATCGGTTTCAAGCAGCCGCCGTAGCCGTCGAGGTTGGCGGTGAGCACGTTGAGCGGCGAGGTGAGGGC
>JAQBHE010000317.1:0-14648 GCA_032128015.1 Holophagae bacterium | reverse complement strand
ATCATCCGTTCGACGCCCCACGGGGCGTCGCCGCGGGCCAGGAGCGAACGCTCGGTCTCGTAGCCGCGTCCGCCGCGGATCTGCATCGTCTCGTCGATGATCTCCCAACCACGCGCGGTGTTCCACTCTTTGCAGGCGGCGCTCTCGAGCCGGAGGTCGAGGTTCTTGTTGTTCGACATCTCGCTCGCCAGCTTGACGATCGATTCCATTGCGAAAGTGGTCGCCGCAATGTCCGCGATCTTCTCGGCGATCGCCTCGTGCTTGCCGATGACGTGCCCCCACTGCACCCGGGTCGATGCCCATTGGCGGGTGATGCTCAAGCAGCGCTTGGCCACCCCAACCGAGGAGTTGGGGATCGACAGCCGGCCATCGTTGAGGGTGGTGAGCGCGATCTTGAGCCCGCGGCCCTCTTTGCCAATGCGGTTTTCGACCGGCACCCGCACGTTGTCGAATCGGATCACGCCGTTGGCGAGCGCACGCAGACCCATGAAGTGGCACCGCCGCTCGACGCTGACTCCCGGCCAATCGCGCTCGACGACGAAGGCGCTGATCCGGTGGCTGTTGGGATGCATCGCCATGACCACGAACAAGCGAGCCAGCGTGCCATTGGTACACCACAGCTTGGTGCCGTTGAGCAAGTAGGCGTCACCTTCGGGAGTGAGCTCGGCGAGCGTCGCCATCCGCGCCGGGTCGGAGCCGACCTCGGGCTCGGTGAGCGCGAACGCCGAGATCTCGCCTTTGGCGCATCGGGGCAGGTACTTCTGCCGTTGCTCCTCGGTGCCAAACAGCTTGAGCGGCTGGGGAACTCCGATCGACTGGTGGGCCGACAGCAACGCGGTGAGGTTGGCGTCGACCGCGCCCAACAGCTCCATCACCTTGGCGTACTCGACCTGGTCGAACCCGAGCCCCCCGTACTCGACCGGAATCTTCATGCCGAAGGCGCCCAGCTTGGCGAGGCCGTCGATCACGTGCTCGGGATACTCGCCGGTGACATCGATGTCCACCGAGTCGACTTCGTCCCGGAGAAAGTGCTTGAGGGCGTCGTAGAACGCCTGAAACTCCGGGCGCCACTCCAAGCGTTGCGGATAGGGGTGGATCAGGTCGAAGCGGAAGTTGCCGAGGAACAGCTCCTTCATGAAGCTAGGATGCTTCCACTCCTTCTCGCGCGAGTCTTCGGCGACCCGGCGGGCGTCCTCTTCGCTGACCTGTTTGCGCTCACTCACCGCTTGCTACCCCCGTGTCCGCGGCTGCGGCTTGACGATTGTGCTTCGAACGACTGTGTGGCGCGATTCTAGCAGGCTCCCGGCTCACGGGTAGATCTTGTAGAGCATCCGCGGGTAAGGAATGGTCTCGCGTAGATGGCCGACCCCGGTGACCCAGGCCAGGAAGCGTTCGATCCCCATGCCAAAGCCGCTGTGGGGAAACGTGCCGAAGCGGCGGATGTCGAGATACCACTGGAAAGCCGGACGCGACAGACCGTGGTCCTCGATGCGCTTGAGGAGCAGGTCGTGGTCGTGGATGCGTTGGCTACCGCCGACGATCTCGCCGTAGCCCTCGGGAGCGAGGACGTCGAGCGCCAGGGCGAGCGTCGGATCTTCGGGGTCGGGCTGCATGTAGAACGCTTTGGCCTTGGCCGGGTAGTGAGTCACCAGCAACGGCCGGTCGTGCTGGCTCGCCAAGATCGTCTCGTGCTCGGCCCCGAAGTCGTCGCCCCAAGCGATCTCCTGGCCCTCGCCCCGGAGGGTCTCGATCGCCTCGCCGTAGCGGATGCGCGGAAACGGCGGCACCACTCGCTCCAGAATCGCCAGGTCCCGCTCGAGCAGCTCGAGCTCAGAACGGCGGCGCTCGACCAACCGCGCCACCAGGTAGCCGATGAACTCCTCGGCGAGCTTACACAGACCCTCGAACTCCAGGAAGGCGACCTCCGGCTCCACCATCCAGAACTCGGTGAGATGACGGCGGGTCTTCGACTTCTCGGCGCGGAAGGTCGGGCCGAAGCAGTAGACCTTGCCGAAGGCGGCAGCGGCGGGCTCGAGGTAGAGCTGACCCGACTGGCTGAGGAAGGCCGGATCGCCAAAGTAGTCGGTCTCGAACAAGGTCGAAGTGCCCTCGCAGGCCGCCGGGGTCAAAATCGGCGAGTCGACGAGCACGAAGTCGCGCTGGTAGAAGAAGTCGCGGATCGCCTGGCACAGCTCGCTCCTGACCGCCAGCACCGCTCGCTGGCGACTCGAGCGCAGCCAGAGGTGGCGATGCTCCATCAGGAACGCAGTGCCGTGCTCCTTGGGGGTGATCGGGAACTCCTCGGAGAGCGCGATGATGCGCAGCCGCGACAAGTGGAGCTCAACCCCAGCCGGCGCTCGAGGATCGGCGGTGACCCGGCCCACCAGCTCGAGCGACGACTCCTGGGTGATCGACTCCACCGCCTGCCACGACTCGGAGTCGAGGTCCGAACGGCTGGCGACCGCCTGGACCACGCCGCTGCCGTCGCGGATCTGGAGGAACCCGATCTTGCCGCTCGAGCGCTTCTTGTCGAGCCAGCCGTGCAGCCTCACTTCCCGGCCGATCGCGGAACCCAACCCCGAGACGCGGGTGGGAACGATCTCGGAGATCTCTTTGCTGATTTCGGCACCGGTCGGCATGGTCGCGGATTCTATCTCCTCCCCGCGCTCGGCCGTTCCGGCTCATCCTCCCTCGGACGGCGCCAGCAGCTCTTGCGCAGCTATCCGATCGAGCGCCTCGCGGGCGGCTCGTTGCTGCGCGTGCTTCTTGGACGCGCCGCTGCCCTCGCCGACCACCTCGCCCTCCAGCTCGCACACCACCTCGAACAGTCGTCGATGCTCGGGACCACTGACCGCCGCTACCCGATAGTCCGGGAGTCCCAGTCCGCGGCCTTGAAGCAGCTCTTGAAGCTCGGTCTTGGCGTCCTGGTCTTGCCACAGCGGCCGGGCTTCGAACGTCCGCTCGAGCCAAGGCAACAACAACCGCCGCGCTACCTCGAGGCCGCCGTCGACGTACAACGAGCCGATCACCGCCTCCATGGAATCGACCAACAACGACCGCTTCACCCGGCCGCCGGACCGCTCTTCGCCAGCACCCAATCGGAGCTCGCTTCCGAGATCGAGATCGACGGCCAGCTTGGCCAGGGCGCGAGCACTCACCAGGTAGCTCTTGAGCCGGGCCAGTGTGCCCTCGGCGACATCCGGCAAGTGCTCGCACAGCCAGTCGGCGGTGACCAGCCCCAGGACGGCGTCGCCCAGGAACTCGAGCCGCTCGTAGTTGGCGCCGCCGATCTCGTGGCTCGCGGAGCGGTGGGTCACCGCCACCGCGAGCAGTTCCGGGCGCACAAAACGGTGGCCGAGGCGGTCCTCGAGGGACGGTGTGGGGAGCTCCGCCAAGCGGTCGGGCGCCGCCAAGCGGTCGGGCGCCGATTCGGGCTCGCCGGCCATGTCTCTCGACGTTGTCATCGCCGCCCGAACCGGCGCTCGAGCTCGGAGTCCAGCATCTTGAGGATGGTTGGCCGGCCGTGTGGGCAGGCGTAGGGCTGCTCGGCATCGAACAGCTCGGAGAGCAGGCGCTCGAGCTCGGGTTGGGCGAGGACATGATGGATCTTGACCGCCGAGCGACAAGCCAGGCCAGCGGCCAGCCCGTCGAGAAGGCGCGCCGCGATCACCGCATCGGCGGCACCTCCCGCGTCGGCGTCCTCCGGCGCGCCTGCAGCCAAGGTCATCAGCAGGCGCTCGGCGTCGGCCATCGGCAGCGGACTCGGGATCGCCCGCACCGCGATCGTCGACCCAGACAACAGCGCGAGATCGAACCCATGACCCTCGAGTCGATCGGCCAGCGTACCGAGGGTCGCGGCCTCGGCCGGTGCCAGCTCGAGCAGCAGAGAGGCACCAGCAGCTTTTGGCTGTGGGTCGACCGCTCCAAGAGATGGCGGCGAAAGCGCTCGTACAGAACCCGCTCGTGGGCGGCGTGCTGGTCGACCAACAGCAGCGAATCCGCAGCCTCGACCAGAATCAGGGCTCCCTTGTACTGGCCGAGCAACCGCAGTGACCCGCTGCCACCGCGCGACAGCGGCACGGTGGAAGGCGGTGCTGCGCCGTAGCCGATCTCGGCAAGCTTCGGCGCGCTCTCACGCCCCTCCCGAACGTCACGGATACCACGGATATCGTTGCCGACCCACGGTGTCCAAGGGTCGGCGAGCAGCGAGCCGCCGCCGCTGCCCAGGCCCTCCCAGCGCAGGCTCCCGGGCGGCCCTCCGCCGGCCTCCCGCAGCGGCGCCGGCTCCTCGCCCCGCGCCGACAGCAAACCGCCGCGCAGCACCCGGGTTATCCGACCTAGCAACCCTGGATCGCGGAAGCGCACCTCGGACTTCTGGGGATGGACGTTGACGTCGACCTCTTCGGGGGGCAGGTCGAGGAACAGGAACAGCGCCGGAAACCGGTCACTCTGCCATTCGTCGCGGACCGCCCGATAGAACACCGCCAAGATCGCTCGGTCGCGGACCAGTCTCCGGTTCACAAACACGAACAGGCGGCGGCCGCGGACGGTCGCGCGATTGCCGACCCAACCGCCGACTTCGGCGGTCGCCGGCAGCGCCACCAGCTTCGCCGCGAGCTCGGCGCCGAACAACTGGGCGATGCGCTCGAGGCGCCCGGCATCGCCCTCGCCTGTGGCCTCGGTGCGCAGCACCTCGCGCCCTTCGTGGAGCACCCGAAAACCCACCTCAGGCCGGGCCAGCGCGTAGCCTTGGACGACTTCGAGGCAACGACGCAACTCGGTCGGCGGCGTCTTGAGGAACTTGCGCCGCGCCGGCACATTCCAGAACAGCTCGGCGACGTCGATGGTGGTGCCGCGCGGCGCGGCCGCCGGTTCAGCGGCCAGCACCCGCCCACCCTCGATGCGCACCCGATGCCCCTCGCCCGGCCGCACGGCGGTGAGCAGCTCGACCTTGGCGACCGCGGCAATCGACGACAGCGCCTCGCCGCGGAAGCCCAAGGTCGCAACATGTTCGAGGTCGTCGAACGTCGCGATCTTGCTGGTAGCGTGGCGATCGAAGGCCAGCAGGGCATCGTCTCCGGACATGCCCGCACCGTTGTCGCGCACCACCAGCCGCTCGCGCCCGCCGGCCGAGAGCTCGACTTCCACCCGGTCAGCGCTGGCGTCGAGCGCGTTCTCGAGGGTTTCCTTGAGCACCGAGGCCGGCCGCTCGACCACTTCGCCGGCCGCGATCTGGCTGATCAGGCGGTCGTCCAGGATGCGGATCTTCGACATCGTCGCGTCGGGATTGTCGCATAGCCGGCACCGGCGCTCAGGGCGCCGTCACGGCGATGTCGCGGCTGAGATCCCGGAGCCGGACGGCTGTGTGACCAACTCGGCGAGCCGCACATGCTGGGCGAACGGGCGCTGCGCCGACTGCAGCAGCGCCAGCCGGTTGAGCCGCAAGCTGTCGACCTCGTCGCGGACCAGCACTTCGCGGAAGAACCGATCGACCGCCCCTGCCAGCGTCGCCATCATTCCTAGCCATTCCCGGTAGCGGCCGGCCAGCATCGAGCCTTCGAGCGCGCGCCGGAGCTTGGGCAGCAGAACGTAGAGGTCCTTCTCCGCGTCTTCGACCAGCAGCGCGACGTCGAGCACCGACTCGGGAGCCTCGTGGAGAATGTCGACCAGACGGCGCGCGGCCTGGGCAACGGCGCGGAGCTCCGGCTCCGCGCGCAGAGAGCGCAGGCCGCGCAGACGCTCGACGATCAGCGGCAGCTGGCGCCCGACGTCGGCGGCGAGCACCGCCCGGATCTCTTCGGCGGCGAAGCCCTGGCGGCGCAGCACGCGCACCAGCGCCGAAGCCAGGACTCGGCGCACCGAAGCCAACGCTTCCGCCGCGCGCGCTCCGAGCTCCGGATGCAAGCGCACCGCCCGTCCTCCCGCCAGGTCGAGGTCGATAGGAAGTCCGGCCTCGACCAGTACCCCGACGACCCGATCCGCAAGTTCCACGACCTGCGGGCTCGCCTGCGACTCCGCCGAACCGGCCACGATCGCGGTCAACGCGTCGAGGCGATCCGCCAACGCCACCACCTGGGCGGCCCGGCCGCGAGGCAGAACGCGGGTGAGACCTCCGCTACCGGCGTCGTAGATCGCTTGCCAGACCGTCTCGGGAAGCCCTTCGGTTCGAGCCAGCAGACCGCCGACGACGCCCTGCAATTCGGGCATCTCGCGTACCACTCCGCAGCCGCGGTCAGCGTGGAGCAGGCGCAGAGCCCGAGCCACCGTCTCGGCTTCGTGGCGCTCGCATTCGAGATCGGCGCACAGCCCCGCCGCCAACCGGATCGATCGCTCGACCCTGGCGCCGAAACTGCCGAGGGCCGGATCCGAGACACGAGACGCCACTCGCTCGGCGCGCTCGGCGAGCGGCACCCGTTGATCCTCCCGGTACTGGCGCGCCAGCGCGGTGAGCTGGGTGGCCAACCAGCACTGGGTTCCCCGCCGCACCCGGCCCTCGGGATCGTCCGGGCGATCGATGGCGGTCACAAACGCGACCACGCGCTCTCCTTGAACCACGACCAACGCGCGCAGGTGCCGGCGGCAACACGCTTGGATCAGCTCCCGTGGCAGGTCGAGTTCCGGCTCGATCGTGCCCACTACCACCCCCGGAATCTCGCAACCGTGAGCCAGGCTCTCCACCAGGTCGGGATCCGGGAGCACCCGTCCGCCGGCGCTCTCCGCCGCGCTCTCGAAGAGCTGAGTCAATCGACGACTGCGCTCGGCCGGCCGCACCTCGATTCCACGCTCCGCCAACTTGCGACCGTAGTCGTCACCGTCGAGCGCTCGGAACCGTCGCGGCGACAACGTCGGATGACCGACCGTAGAGGCGCCGGCCGCAATTCCGCCGACGGTCGCCGGGACCACGGCGCCGTCGAACAAGGCGAGCACCCCGGTCACCGGCCGCGGCCACGGGGTGGCGCCCAGCTCGTTTCGGTAGGCTTCTGGCCACTCGACCGCCGCCGCCGCCGCCTCGACCGCGCTCGCCACCTGCGCCAAAGCCGAAGTCCCCGATGCCGAGACCTCGGGTAGGCCGCGCAAGATTACGGTCATTCGCCGCGGCCCCCATGCCACCGCCGACTGCCGAGCCACCAGGCCGGCGTCGCGAAGCCGGCGCACCAGCTGGTCCTTGAGCTCGCGGGTCGCGTTTGGCAGCGGGCCCAGGGGATAGCCGCCGGTGCGGACCTCGAGCAACAGTTCAGCCATCGCGCATCCCGCCGGCCCCCGGGCGTGGGCTCCCCTCGATTCCGATCTCCCCATTCGGGCACTCGTTCGAGTACACGTTCGGGTACTCGTTCGCGTACCCGTTCGCGTGCTCGTTGGTCTGCGCGCCCGCTTTCTCTCGGTCGAACCAGCGCTGCGCGCATTCCAGCGCCCGGCGCCGGCAACGTTCGGCTCGAACCTCCCAATCCTCTGACTCGAGGTCGCGAGCTCGCAGGATCTCGAGCAGATGCGCCGACTCGAGCACTCGCTCGTAGGCCGGCCAGATCAGCGACCGTTCCAGACACCTCTCCGCCTCGCGGTCGGCCTCGTCGAGCCGCTGCCGGGTGGCCACCGGGTCCACGACCTCGAGCCAGTACCGGGCAAGCTCGCGATCGGCCTGGGCGCGTTGCACTGCCAGCCACGCCTCGCGCTCGGTGCCAGCCACTGCAACCGCCCTCGCGGATGCCAGCGGAGAAACCGCCGCCAGGCGCTCGAGCAGATAGACGATCTCGACCGTCGGCGGGGTCAGTGAGCACTCACCGAGCCGCACCAGAAAGCTCAGTCGTGCCACGGGCACGCCATCGAGAAACGCCTTCCAACCGACTCCCGAGACTCCGACCAAGTTGGTTTCGAGCCGGTGCTCGCGTAGCTCGAACTGATGGCGAGCAAGCTCCAGACCGAGAGTGCGCAGGGACTTGATCAGGAGCCGGTCGGCGGCGCGCAGCGCCGGATGAATCGCCACCTGATACTCGAGCCGGCGGGCATTGCCAACGGCGCCTCGGAAGGCGGCTCCGAAGGCGCGCGCCGGACGTTGCACCTCCTGGAGCCGCGCGATCCGCCACGGCCGGGGGCTGCGCAGGCGCAAGAAGGTGTGCGGGGCGAAGGTCGCGGCAGCGATCGGCCGGTCCAGAGCCGGCAACTGCACGCAGCGCCGCTGGGACCAGAACCCGGCCAACGCCGCGACCAGGGTCTCGACCGCCGGCGGCGCGCTCGCGCGGTCGTCCAAGCGCTCGCCGGTCACAGCGCGCCGACCTCCTCGAGGGTGCGTCGCATCACCTCGTAGCTGCGCAGCTCGTGCCCGAGGAATCGCCGTCGGATCTCTCGGCACAGCTCCTCGACCTCCGCCAGCCGCTCGACTCCCGGCGCCGCTGAAGCGACCTCGGCCGGACCACGGCGACCGATTTCGTGGAGTAGATCGAGGGTGTGGCCTGCGACCTGCAAGCCAGGGCCGGCGGCGCAACGGCCACAAACCAGCGAGTCGCCGCCGCTCTGCAGCACCGCGCCGTCGTCGCCGAAGCGCCGTTCGCACAGCGGGCAACCGGCCTGGGGCGCGAAGATCCCGGCGAGGCGCAGCATCCAGACCTCGAAATAGCGAGCCACCGCCGAACGGTCGGCGCCTAGAGCGAGCGCCGCGGTGGTCGCCTCATAGAGGCGAAACATCCGCTCGTTGGGCTCGTTGTCCTGGGCAAACTGGGCCCCGTGCTCGGCCAGGTAGGCGCCGACCAGCAGCGTCTCCAGGTCGCGATGGAGCCAGCCCGCGGCGTCGATGACCGTCACCTCGCGGATCCGCACCAGGTCGTGCGTATCACGCTCGAACCAACCCACCTCTAGTCGCGCGAGCGGCTGCAGTTGACCGGCGAATCGGCTGTACTTTCGACGGGCGCCGCGCGCGACTCCCCGCTTGCGCCCGTGGTGCGGTGTCAACAACGTCACGATCCGATCCCCGTCACCGAGGTTGGTGACGTCAAGCAGGAATGCCTCGCTCTGGACTTGCCTCAAGGCCAACGCACCAGGCGGCGTGCCGCGTTCAGATCGCGAAACGATCGCGATCGAGATCAGCCAGGGCCTGCGGGTCCTCGCGCCAGCGCTCCGCTTGTCGGACGTGCAACTCGAGGCGTAGCGGCCGGCCGAGGAACTCCTCGAGGTCGCGCCGGGCGGCGATGCCGATATCGCGGATCTGGTGGCCGCCACGGCCGATCAGGATCGCCTTTTGACCCGGGCGTTCAACCAGGATCACGGCGTAGATCACCAGCCGTCCAGCTTCCGCATCCTCCTCCCAACGCTCGACCGCCACCGCGGTTACGAAAGGCAGCTCGTCGCGGGTCTGCTCCAGCACCTTCTCACGAATTCGCTCGGCGACCAAGAAGCGCTCGCTGTGGGGGGTCAGCAGGTCCGCGTCGTAGAGGGGATCGCCCTCGGGCAGACGCGCGAACAACAGGTCGAGAACCCGCTCCATGCCGTCGCCGGTCAGCGCGCTCACCGGCACGATCTCCTCGAAGATCGCGGTCTGGGCGTAGTGATCGATGATCGGCAGCAACCGGCCTTTGCGCACCAGATCGATCTTGTTCAGCAGCACCACCTTCGGTCGCGTCGAGCGACGCACCTGGTCAATCAGTCGTTGATCGCCGCCCCCGGCGCCGACACTCGCGTCGACCACCAGGCACACGACATCGGCAGCGTCGAGAGCATCGACGGCCTCGCGGACCATGAACCGGTTCATCCGGTGCTCGGGCTTGTGCAGACCCGGGGTGTCGTAGAACACCATCTGGCCTCTGGCTTCGGTCAGGATGCCGACCAGACGCTGGCGGGTGGTCTGGGGTTTGTCGGAGACGATCGCGACTTTCTCGGCGAGCAGCCGGTTCATCACGGTCGACTTGCCGGCGTTGGGACGGCCGACCAGCGTCACCACCCCGGCGAGCGGCCCGCTCATGTCGGTTTCCCCCAAGCGGTCGGCGACGGTGACCGCCACGCTGATTGCGACGGTGATTGCGACGCGATCCACTGCGGTCGCAGCCGTCGCTCGAGCGCTTCCATCTCGCCGTCGTCGACCTCGTGATCGTGGCCCAGGCAGTGAAGCACGCCATGCAAGAGCAGCGTCTGCAGCTCCTCGGCGAGGGTCACCCCGGCATCTCGAGCCTGGCGGCGAGCGGTGGGTACCGACACCGCGACGTCGCCGAGGTGGCGACCTTCGGGGGTGTCCTCGCCCGGGAACGACAGCACGTCGGTTGTCGCGTCGCGGCCTCGGTACTGTCGGTTGAGCACTCTCATCTCCTGGTCGTCAACCAGCTTCACCGCAAACGTCAGGGCAGTTGGATCGAGGGCGCGAACCAGCCCTTCGAGCCAGCTCCTGACCGCCGGCAGGTCGAGCTCGGAGATGCGCTCCGAACCCTGGAGCTCGATCTCGAGCGCGCCAGTGATCGCGGTGGTGATCGTGGTGGTGATCGTGGCCGTGGCCGCAGCCGCCGCGGGCGCAGCGCCCGGTCGGGGCATCAACCCGAGCTCTCGACGACTCGCAGACGGTCCCGGCGCGTGACGTTGAAGTCGTATCCGGGGTAGTCGATGCGCTTGTGGTAGATCGTCAACAGCACTCGCTCGAACGCCTCCGACACCCGCCGCAGATCGGCCAAGGTGAGGTCGGTCTCGTCGAGCTGGTCATCGTGTACGCAGTCGTCGATCAGCCGCTTCACCAACCCCCGGATGGTCGCCGCGTTCGGCTCGCGCAGGGTGCGACTCGCCGCCTCGACCGCGTCCGCGAACATCAAGACACCCATCACCTTGTTCTGGGGCTTGGGGCCCGGGTACCGATACTTGTGCTCGTCGACCGGCTCGCCGCGACTCTGCTCGCGGGCGCGGTCGTAGAAGAACGACAGCTTCCTCGTGCCGTGGTGTTGCTCGATGGCGTCGAGGATCGGCTGGGGCAGCCGGTGCTGACGGGCTAGGTCAACGCCGTCGCGGACATGGCTGATCACGATCAGGCTGCTCATCGACGGCGCCAGGCGGTCGTGTCGGTTCTCGCCATCGCGGAGGTTCTCAACGAAGTAAGCGGGGCGGATGACCTTGCCGATGTCGTGGTACAGCCCGCCGGTATAGGCCAGCACCGGGTTGGCGCCGATCGCCTCGCAACCCTCCTTGGCGAGGTTCGCCACCATCAGCGAGTGCTGAAAGGTCCCGGGCGCTTCGAAGGCCACCCGACGCAGTAGCGGCAGGTTGGTGTCGGAGAGCTCGATCAGCTTGATATCGGTGGTGGCGCCGAGCAGCGATTCGACGACCGGCACCGTGAATCCGGTGGCCGCGGCGACCAGGATGCCGCCGATCAGCGCGCACAAGGCGTGGTAGCCCACGGTCATTGGCGCCTCGAGCAGCGAGTCATCGAAGGTGGCCAGCATCACGGCGGCCACCATTCCGGTCAGCCCGACCAGCAGGCCGGCTCGAGTCACCGCGACGCGTTGCTTGAGCCGGTCGAGGGCATAGATGGCGGCCAACGATCCGGCGATGACGAAGATCGAGGTCGCCATCGGATCTTCGGCATCGAGACGGCCGGCGAGCACCGAGAAACACAGGGCCACCAACAACGCCGCGCCACGACCGTAGACCAACGACACCACCAGCGCCAGGCCGGCATAGGGAACCGCGTAGCGATAGGCGCGCTGGGAGTTGAACGGGCCGCTGTCGAAGGAGGCGGCGAAGGCGTCGCCCACCGACAGCGCCACCTGGGTGGCGACCAGCGCCAAGACCAGCAGCAGCAATAGTCCGCCGAACGTGCTGCCGTCGACGTGACCCTCGGCAAGCCGCGTCCGCTTCAGGCCATGCCACAGGCCCAACGCCACCAATCCCAGGAGCACGATGTTGCCGAGAGCCTGGACCCAGGATCCCCAACTGTTGTCGCGAACCATCACCGTGTTGATCGCCCGCGCCGCCGCGGTGCTGATGGTGTCGCCAGAACGCGCCATCACCTGGCCCTTGAGCACCTTGCTGTAGACCGGCTCGACAGCGGTCGCGGCGGCCTCGCGCCGGATCGTGGTCTCGCTGAGGTTCAGCGACACGTTGGGGGAGATGTTGGCGACCAGAAAGGCCACCAGTACCCGCCGTTGGGCCGGCGCCCAGCCCGGCCACTGGCCGATCTCGGTCTCGAGCACCCGCTGGACCTCGTCGGGGTGGCCGCGGTAGCCGAAGAGGTCGAACTGGAGTCGCTCCTCGAGGGTCTGAAGATTGCGCAGGGTGACGCCGTGCAGCCGGTTCTCGAGCAACACGGTCTTGTTGGCGACGACGCCGGTGCGCAGCAGCGACTGCACCAGCGCGCGCAGCCGATCCTCGAGATCCGCGGCGAACTCGCGAGCCTTCAAGAGACGCGCGGTCTCGGGAGCCAGCTTGAGGCTGGTCGCCGCCCCGACCGCCGACAGCAGGGCCTCCTCGATCTCGCCCTCTTGCAACCGCCCCGGCTGGACAGACTCACGAAGATCCTCGAGAAACAGGCGCCCGGAGGAGAACAAGCGGGTCAACTGCTCCTCGTGGTTGAGCGCGGCCGCGGTGTCGAGGTCGTACACCGGCAGCACCGCCTCCTGCTCGCGCTGGCGCTTGCCCTGGGTGAGCTCTTCGTCGAGCACCAGATCATCGCGCGGCGCCGTGTAATCGCGGGTGGCAATCTCTCCGGCCTCGACCTGCTGGCTGAGCGACGAGCCATCGGGCAGCAGCACCCAGCCTCCCACGACCACCAGCAGCGCAACCCAGAGCCAATCGAGGTACAGCAATCGCCGCCAGCCCTCGGCCACCCTGCGGCGGATCTTCTGCCCACCCGCAGCCAGGGCGCCGGGGGCAGGGTTCGGTTGCTTGGTGGTGTTCGCCATGATCTCGGCTGACTGCCCGCTTCGAGTCTACGCCTTCCGGTAGCTGGATAAGGCCGCCGCGGCAACCCTCTCGTCGTGCTCGGCGTAGGCGCTGACGATCCGCTGCACCAGCTCGTGGCGGACGACATCGCGCTGGCCGAAGGCCACGAAGGCGATCCCTTCGACTCCGGCCAGGATCCGTTGCGCCTCGACCAGTCCCGAGCTCCTGCCAGCCGGCAGGTCGACCTGGGTGATGTCGCCGTTGACCACCGCCTTCGAGCCAAAACCGATGCGGGTCAGGAACATCTTCATCTGCTCGGGAGTGGTGTTCTGGGCCTCGTCGAGAATGATGAAAGCCTCGTTGAGGGTGCGTCCGCGCATGAACGCCAGCGGAGCGACTTCGATCACTTCGCGCTCGATCATCCGCGAGACCTTGTCGAAACCGATGATGTCGTAGAGAGCGTCGTAGAGCGGTCGCAGATACGGATTGACCTTCTCCGCGAGGTCGCCGGGGAGGAATCCCAACTTCTCGCCCGCCTCGACCGCCGGTCGTGCCAGGACGATCCGGCGGTACCGTTTGTCGATCAGCGCCGCCGCCGCCACCGCCACCGCCAGGTAGGTCTTGCCGGTGCCCGCTGGCCCGATCGAGATCACCAGGTCGTGCTCGAGCATCGCCCGGATGTACCGTTGTTGGTTCAGCGATCGCGGCGCCACCAAACGGCCGGTGGTCGCGAACAACGAGTCGCCAAGGAAGAACTCGACCAGCGATTCATCTTCCGATTCCTGAACCACGCGCAAAGCGGTCTGGACGTCTCGCGGCCGCAGCGGATGGCCGCGCTCGACCACCACCGCGAGCTCGCGCAGCAAGCGCTCCGCGGTGCGCACCGCGGCGCCGCTTCCTTCGACGACCATCTCGGCGCCGCGGGCGCCGATCTTCACCTCGAGCGCGCGCTCGATCCGGCGCAGATTCTCGTCATTGGATCCGCACAGTGCCTGGGTGACCGGCTGGGCGAGGGCCAACCGCGCCTGGGTTGCCTCGTCGGCCTGCACCCCGCGCTCGTTGATCGCCGCTCCTTCTCCCCGCCCGCCCAAAACCGGCTGCCCGGTCAACGACTGGCTCCTTCGCCGTAGTCGTAGAAGCCGCGGCCGCTCTTCTTGCCCAGTCGGCCGGCCTGGACCATCTGTTTCAGGAGCGGCGGCGGCGCGAATCGGGTCTCGCGGTACTCGTCGAACATGATGTCGGCGATGAAGTAGATGGTGTCGAGACCGATGAAGTCGAGCAGCGTGAACGGGCCCATCGGGTGGCCGCAGCCCAAGCGCATAGCGGTGTCGATGTCCTCGAGAGAGCCGGCGCCGTTCTGGTGGGCGCGAATCGCGTCGAGCAGGTAGGGGACGAGCAGCCGGTTGACGATGAACCCCGAGTGGTCCTGGCAGAGTACCGGAGTCTTGCCCAGCGACTCGACGAACGATCGGCCGGCGCGCTCGGTTCCATCCGAGGTCGACAGAGTGCGCACCACCTCCACCAGCTTCATCGCCGGCACCGGGTTGAAAAAGTGCAGACCCAGGAAACGGTCGGGACGCTCGGTCGCCGCGGCGAGCTGGGTGACGGTCAGCGACGAGGTGTTGGTGGCGAGGATCGCGGTCGCATCGAGCAGGTGGTCGAGCGCGGCAAATAGCTGGATCTTGTCGGCGAGGTTCTCGACGATCGCCTCGATCACCAGCTGGCGATCGGCGAGCTCATCGAGCTCGACGACGCCCCGCAACCGGGAAAGCGCCTGGTCACGAGCGACCGCGTCGAGCCGACCC
>JAQBHE010000316.1:0-4138 GCA_032128015.1 Holophagae bacterium | reverse complement strand
GTGGAATCGGCCGCGGCGCTGCTAGCCAGCGGCTGGCGAATCGCTAGCCAGCGGCTTGCAAATCACCGGTCCAGGCCACGAAGCATCGCCTGGGTGATCGGCATTGGAGCGGCAATCGCCAGTCGATTCTCCCATTCGCGAAACCGCCGCCATCTCACCGGCCCGAACGCTTCCTCGATGTCGCGGACCTGATCCGAGAACGACATCCCGGCCGCTGGCAGCAAGTTCCGAACGTAGATGCCGCCAGGACCAAGTCGGCGCGCCACGAGCGACCCGTGCTGCTGCAGCTCGGTCGGCCGCACGGCGTCGCCGTCGATCAATTCGAAGCAATCATCGAAGATGAGATCGAACCGCCGCCGGCTCTTGCGCAAGAATGTGAGCGCGTCGAGCTGATGAAGCTCGACCCCCGGTCGCAACCGCTTGCCGGCGGCACGAAACAGCCGCTTGGACGGCTCCACGCCGACCAGTTGGGCACTCGGCTCGAGCTTCAACATCAGCGACCCGATGGCGCCGAGCCCCCAGCCGAGAATCGCGACGCGCGGTGCTTGCGATCGGCAGAGCCGCACGGTTCGCGCCGAGACCACGAAGGGGCGCGGCCAGGGCTCCCTCCGGCGCTCCGGATCGAAGGTGAAACAGAGATCCGGTTCGACGCTCTCGGGCGGCCTCAGCAATCGACTCCAGCACGAGCGCCGAACCGCGACAGGCTGCCTGTTGCCGTTGCCTCAGCCGACCGTCGCCTCCCCGAGAAAGAGCCAGACGCTTGGATGCCGCGGGTCGAATCGCGGAGCGCAGTGGCCGCCCGAAGTCGCCGTTCGAGAAACTCCCTCACCGGCGCACTCCGGGCAAGCTCCCACGCGCGTCGATACGAGCGCGCGGCTTCCTGGCAACGCCCGAGGTCCTGGAGCAATCGACCACGGGTGGCATGGAACGGATAGTAGCCGTCGAGCGGTTGCGCGATCTCGATCTCTCCCCCCTCGAGCTCGGCCAGCGCGCTTTCGGAGCCCACCACCTGGGCGAGCGCGACGATCCGATTGAGCCCGCCGATGGTCGGGCTCTCGTGGAGCAGCAGTAGGAACTGGGGCATTGGCGTTCTCCTCGCGTCTTGGGTTCGCCGGCGCCTCGGGGATCGAGTGCGCTTTCCCCTTTTTGACGAACGAGGAGATCTCGGCTCGACACGCAACTTCGAAACGACGCCCGCGATCTCCGGGCTCAGCCGTCGGACGGCACTGCCGCCGCCCGTTCCCATTCCGCCAGCCGGTCGAGGCTGCGACGGTAGGGGCGAAACGAGCACAGAAACAAGATCGACGCGATGACGTGGGCGCCGCCACCGACCAGCACGATCGAGTAGTTGACGAGAGCGTCGTTCTGGAACAGGTAGTCGGTGCACCAGGCCACCGCGGTCGGCCCGAGTCCGAGACCGATCAGGTTGGCGACGAAGAGGTAGATCGCGGAGGCCTGGCCGCGCATCGGGTTCGGCATGATCTCCTGGATCGCCGCCGGTGCGAGCCCGGTCGCCAGAGCCGAGCAGAACGAGGTCGGCACCAGCAGCAGGAACGCGATCTCGCCGCTCGGGGCGAGCGGGTAGGCGATACCGGTTGGAATCCACAGTGCCGCCGAAAGCAGTCCGACCTTCATTTTGGCGTCGCGAATCCCGCGCCCGAGCAACCAGTCGGCGAGCACGCCGCCAGCGAGGATGCCGACGGTCATGGTGACCGCCGCGTTGACCCCGAGCCACAGGCCCACCTTGGCGATCGGCCAATGGTGGACCCGCACCAGGTAAGTGGGCACCCAGGCGCCGACGCCGTAGCCGGAGAACGACAGGAGCGCGAACGCGCCGTGGTGGCAGAACACCGTGGCGCGGTTCTGCTTCAAGTAGCCGAAGACTTGGCCTAGCGGCATTGCCTTGGCGCGACCGCTGACCCCGCGTCGAGCCGGCTCGCGGACGGTGAGCAGCAACAGCGCGAGCGGCAGGATCCCGCCGGCGCCGATGACGAAGAACACCAGCTGCCACGGTCGCACCTCGCCGATCAGCGGCAGGTCGAGCGCGCCTGCCTTGGCGGCGTAGGCGGCGACGAAGCCGCCGACCACGGTCGACAGGCCGGCGCCGAGGTAGATGCCGGTGGAGTAGACGCTGATCGCGGTGCCCAGGCGTTCCCGCGGAAACGTGTCGGTGATGATCGAGAACGCCGCGGGGCTGAGGGTCGCCTCACCGACACCCACGCCCATTCGCGCCAGGAGCAGCTGCCAATAGCGTTGGGCCATGCCGCACGAAGCGGTCGCCAAGCTCCAGAAGGCCAGACCGGCGGCGATCAGGAGGGTGCGGTTCTTCGAGTCGGCGAGTCGGCCCAAGGGCAGGCCGAATACCGCGTAGACCACCGCGAATGAGAACCCGAGGAGGTAGCTGACCTCGCTGTCGGACAGCCCGAGGTCGGCCTTCATCGGCTCCACCAGCAGGGTCAGGATGGTGCGGTCGAGAAACGAGAAGACGTAGATCAGGGTGAGCACCCCGAGCACCCACCAGGCGTAGTACGGCTTGCCGCCCGCGCGAGTTGCCGGATCGCTTGGGGTGTCGGGGGTCATCGGATCGGGTCCCGTCATGACAGTGGGGGCAATCGAGGAGCTCGGGGAGTTGGCCTGGCATCCTGTGCTGCCAAGAGCGAAAAGGAAAGGGCGGGCTACGAACGATCAGCGTCGAGGCAGCGTGTCGAGGCAGCGCTGCGGCAGCGCCGCACAGCTGGTACTCTCCGGCCGGTGTCGAGCTCCGAGACAGAGGCAACCGACTTCGAGTTCCTCGGCCAGACCGTGGCGCTGGGAGAGCGGAAGCTGTTCCAGTTGCCCGTGTCTGAGAGCTACAGCGGGCTCCTGGTCTCGATCCCGGTCCAGGTATGGCGGGGTTCGCGTCCCGGGCCGACGGTGTTCATCAGCGGCGCGCTGCATGGCGACGAGGTCAACGGCACCGGCGTGGTCCGATCCCTGATCCTCGATCCACCGTTCGAGCTCGCGAGCGGGTCGTTGCTCTTGTGCCCGGTGATCAACATCCTTGGGCTCGAACGCCACTCGCGCTATTTGCCGGATCGCCGCGACCTCAACCGCTGCTTCCCGGGCTCGCCACAAGGGACCCTGTCGAGCCGTTATGCCGCGCATGTGTTCAGCGCGATCGTCGGGCGATCGGACTTCGGGATCGACCTCCACACCGGCGCCATCCGGCGCACCAACTATCCCAACGTCCGCGGCGATCTCGGGGATCCGGCGGTCGCTCGGCTGGCGCGGGCATTCGGCTGCGAGATCATCGTCAACAGCACCGGGCCGGAGGGCTCGCTGCGCCGCGCGGCGTGCGCCGCCGGCTGCCCGACGATCATCCTCGAAGCCGGCGAGGTGCTCAAGATCGAGCCGAGCTACGTCGAGGTGGCGCGGCGCGGGATCAAGAATGTCCTGATCGACCTCGAGATGGTCCGCGGCCGGCGATCGCCGCCGCCCTACCAGGCCGAGGTCGATCGCACCCGCTGGCTGCGCTCCGAGTCCGGAGGTTTGCTCCAGTTCCACGTCGCCCCGGGCGACGCGGTTAACGAGGGGCAGGCGCTCGCCACCTGCAGCAACCTGGTCGGGGTCGAGCAGGGGGTGTTGCGGTCGCCGGCTCCCGGAGTGGTGCTCGGGATGACTACGCTGCCCGCGGTGAAGCCCGGCGACCCGGTTTGCCACCTCGCGATCGTGGCGGATGGCGTCGAGTCGATCCGCAAGGCGCTCAAGTCGAAACGCGGCGAGAGCCACGATCGGGTGCGCGACGAGATCGCGACGAGCCTGACGATCTCGGAGGCGCCGCCGGCGCTCGGTTGAGCGGCGCGCGCCGCGGTCTAGCGTCCGCGCGACGCGGGCGTTTGGCGGCGCGCCGCCTCTTCTTGCAGAATGGACCCAGCCAAGCCCAAGGAGGACAATATGAACAAGCGATGTTTGATGACGTTTGCCGGAACAATCGCCCTGTTCCTGGCACTACCGGCGGTTGCGCAGCAGCGCAGCGCAACCCGAACCGCCGACGGTCACTCAGACCTGTCAGGCACCTACGACGTCTCGACCCTGACCCCATTGGAGCGCCCACGGGAGTTCGGCGACAATCTGGAGCTGACGCCCGAAAAGGCAAACG
>JAQBHE010000315.1:0-5227 GCA_032128015.1 Holophagae bacterium | reverse complement strand
ACGGCAACTCCCCGCGTGCTACTCTGCAGCCTCGTACAAGCTCAAAAATCGGAAGGACCTAATTCCTATGCGAACCCTACGCTCTTCATGGCTCTCTGGCTTCGCGCTCGCCGTACTCACGACGGGCGCACTCATCGGTTGCCAACCGGCCGCGGATCATTCCGCCCACGGTGGCGATGACGACGACGCGGCGGCGCCCGCAGCGACCACCGCCGACGCACCGAGCACCGCCCCACGGGTGTTCTTCGTTGAACCTGCCGACGGTGCCACGGTTGGCACCCTGGTCAATCTGCGATTCGGCCACGAGAACTTCACGATCGAGCCGGCCGGCGATGGCGCGATCCACGCCGGCGCCGGCCACCATCACGTCGGCCTCGACACCCAGTGTCTACCCGCCGGCGAGGTCATTCCCAAGGCTGACCCGTGGGTCCATTTCGGCGATGGCACGGCGGAGATCGAGTTTGCGCTGTCCCCGGGACCGCACACCTTGACCATTCAGATCGGCGACGGCGAGCATCGCACCAGCGCCGAGCCGGGTCTGTGCGCGACGATCCATGTCACCGCGGCCGAACAGCAGGGCTAGCAGAGAACGCCATGAGTCGACGGCCCGGCGGCCCGATCTCGGCACCGGCGACCGCTACCGAACCCGCCGCGGTCGCCACACGCCGCGACTTCCTGACCGCACTGTCGCTGCTCGGCGGCGCCGGCCTGCTCGCCAACTGCGGGGTCGGCGAGCGCGCCTCGAGCGCGGTCGCCGTCGCCGTCCCGCCGCCCGCGCTTCCCGCTGAGCTATGGCGCGCCAGCGCCAAGGAGCTCGCGGGCGCGATCGCCCGTCGCGAGGTCTCGAGCGTCGAAGTGCTCGAGGCGCACCTCGCGCGGATCGAGGCGGTGAACCCTCAGATCAACGCCGTGGTGCGGCTGCTCACTGACGAGGCGCGGGCGGCGGCGCGCGAAGCCGACCGCAAGGTCGCCACCGGCGCCGTCCTCGGACCGCTGCACGGCGTGCCGGTATCGATCAAGGACAACCTCGAGGTCGCAGGAGACGTCACAACCAACGGCGTGCCGGCGTACCGCGATGCCATCGCCAGCGCCGACGAGCCGCTGATTGCACGGCTGCGCGCCGCCGGGGCGATCCCGTTCGCGCGCACCAACCTTCCCGACCTGGCGCTGCGCACCCACACCGACAGCTTCCTCTACGGCCTGACCAAGAACCCGTGGAACGCCGGTCGCAACGTCGGCGGCTCGAGCGGCGGCGAAGCAGCGGCGCTGGCCTCCGGCATGTCGCCGCTCGGGATCGGCAACGACATCGGCGGCTCGCTGCGGATTCCCGCCCAGTGCTGCGGCATCTGCTCGCTCAAGCCGACCCTCGGCCGCTTCCCCAAGGGGGTGCCGGCGCAGGGTTCGCCGCTCAGCGGCCAACTGATGGCGGTGGACGGACCGATGGCGCGCCGGGTCGCCGACCTGCTCACCGCGTACCTCGCACTAGCCGGACCAGCGGTCGCCGACCCGTGGTCGATGCCGGTGGCGCTCGAGCTCGAGCGTCCCGCGCAGCCGCTGCGAGTGGCCCTGGTGCCCGAGCCGAGCGGCGGCTCGACCCACCCGTCGGTGGCCGCCGGCGTCCGCAAGGCCGGCCAGGCACTGGCGGCACGCGGCTACGCGGTCGAGGAGATCGAGCCGCCACGCCTTGCCGACGGCGCGCGGGTATGGGGGCAGTTCCTGGCGAGCGAGCTCGCGCTCGTCCTCGACGAGCTCACCGAGGTGATGTCGCCGGCGGCGATTCGCTTCATCCGCGATTCGATGCCGCTGCTCCAGCCGGGCGATCTCGGGCTCTACCTCGGTGCGCTTGCCGAGCGCCAGGCGATCGCCGCGGCGATCCAAGAGTTCCACAGCCGGTATCCGCTGATCGTCGGCCCGGTGCTCACCGAGCCTCCGTTTGTGATCGGCTTCGACCTCGAGCATCCCGACCAACTGTTTCGCCAGATGCGCTTCGAGGTGGTGTGGAACCTGCTCGGTCTACCGGCGGTGACCGTGCCGGTCGGGGTCGCCGACGGCTTGCCCCAGGGGGTCGAGATCGTCGGCGGTCGCTATCGCGAAGACCTCTGCCTCGAGGCCGGTCAGGTGATCGAAGACGCACTCGGGATCATCACCCCGATCGATCCGCGTCCGGGCTGAGGGTCGACATTACCGTTTCACCAGCTCCACCCGGCGGTTCTTGGCCCGCCCTTCTTCGGTGCGGTTGTCGGCAATCGGAGATTCCTGGCCGAAGCCCCTAGCGGTGAGCCGCGTGCTTGCAATGCCTTGCTTGACCACCGAGTCCATCACGCGTTTGGCGCGCGCCTCGGACAGTGTCTTGTTTGCCGCGGCGCCGCCGACGTTGTCGGTATGCCCTTCGATGCTGAGGCTGAGCCCCGGCTGAGCGGTCATCAGAGCCACGATCTCCTTCACCGCCGCTTCGCCATCGGGCTCGAGATCCGACTTGCCGGTGTCGAAGTTGATGTACAGGGTGATGAAGCCGTTCTTGCTCAGCTCGTCCCACAACTGGTTGGCCTTGACGACCTGGGTCATCGCCGCCATCTCGACAATCTGCAGCAAGTAGTTCTGAGTCGGCGCGCCGTAGATGTCTTGCCCGACGCTGACCCAGTACGACTTGCCGTTCGCGTCGACCTTCATCACGGTCTCGCCGCCGTCACCCTCGGAAGGCAGGCGCTCGTACACCACTTCGCCGCCGATCGCCTTGATCGCGTTCTGGTAGTTGCGCATGAGCTGCAGCGGGCTCGCCTGGGTCTCGGGGCTGTCGTAGAAGTAGCGAATGACCGTGACGTCGCCTTCCAGGCGCTTCTTCTCGGCACTGCCGCCGGACTTGGCCACAGGAAACTCCAGCGCATCGTAGGCCTGGCGATACTCCGCGATGTAGGAATTCGGGTAGCGGTCGAGCAACGGATGGTCCTTGCTGCCGGCCACGTCCTCGGCCCGCGCCACACCCGTCGAGATCGCCATCGACACCATCGCGAGCCACAGCCAACGCATGCTGTTCATAGAAGCTCCAAGAGAAGGGGAGGTGGAATGATACCGAGCGCGAACGACATAGGCGCTCGCGAATCCGGCCCGCCGGCGAGCCAAGCTAGCAGCCCGTGGTGAAAGTCAGTATGTCCGCATTGCGAGCGCCGTGGGCCCAGATGCAAGGAGGAGCGACGGAGGCGATGCTGGGACACCGTCGAGGAGCTCCGACGCCGCAGATGGGTCCGCGCCGCCGCCACCCGAAGGGCGACAAGGACATGCAGCGTAGCCGGTGGCGAGAAGCCGGTTCACGACCCGGAGCGCGACTCCATCCGACGGCCGGCTTCTCGGCCACCGGCGGAGCGGAAAGGCCTGGTCGTGCGGGCGTTCTGACATTCACCACGGGCTGCCTAGGCCTCAGTTTCCGAGAAGAGTCAGCTTCCTCCGCCGCCCGGCACCCCAGCGGAACACACGGAAGTGGGAATCGAAGCCGAGGGCGCGGTCGAGGCCGAGGCGCTCGACAAAGGCGAAACTCGTGCAGTCGACGAGACTGAACTCTTGGTCCCGCCACGACTCCGCGAGCACCCGAGCCCGGACGAGATCCGCAGAGGAGAGTCCGGCAACGGTGGCCAACCCGCCTGCGAGCGCGTCCCAGAATCTGAGCGCCGCCGGATAGCCGATCCGGGCGCGAAGCAGCAGCCAGCTTTCGACGAGAACGTGATCGGTGGTGATCCACTCATCGTCTCGGGCGCGGTGATCGAGCACCGAACGGGCAGCGAGATGATGGCGGTCTGAGCGATCGGCAAGGGCGTAGAAGCCGCTGGTGTCAACGAAGACGCGCGCCACGAAAGGCCTCGTCGAGGTAGTCGTCGTGGCGCTCCGCGACATCGCTCGCGCCGCTCTCGCCGATGCCGACGAACGCGAAGTACGCCTCGCGCTGGAGGGCGGGATCAGCGCCCTTGGCGAGCAGATGGCGATCGATCAGCCGCCGCAGCTCCTCGGTCATGCTGACTCCATTCCGCTCGGCCGAGCGGTGGAGAGCGGCGTGTTGCTCCGCCGTCAGGTAGACCTGTGTCCGAACCATCTCGTGATGTTAGACATGACATCACCGCGATGTCAATCATCACAGGTCGCCCGGCGGTCGGCGTCTCGGGGGAAGGCAGAGAGCCCGGATTCCGTCTCTCGAGGCGAAGTCGCTAGGGACGGTTCGCCGGGGAGCGGATGGGTACAATCCCGACATGGTTCTGGACACCGAGGCGACGACCTCCTGGACGCCGCGGTCGGAGATCGGGCCGCACCTCGACGAGGAGTACTGGGCGCTACCCGACGAGCCGCGCTGCGAGCTGCTCTACGGGCGGTTCTACGTGACTCCGGCACCGACATTCCGCCACCAGTTGATCCTCTCGCTGCTCTATCGGCGCCTGTTGCCGTTCGGCGAACGGGCTGGCGGATGGCTCGTGTTCGTTCCTCTCGACGTCCGGCTCGCGGTCCATTCGGTGGTCCAGCCGGATCTGCTCTGGATCTCGACCCAGCGCGGCGCCATCCAGCCGAACGGGCGACTCGCCGGCATCCCCGAGCTCGCCGTAGAAATCCTGTCGCCGGAAAGCGGTCGCCGCGACCGCGGCGAGAAGCTCACGCTCTACGCCGAGAGCGGCGTCCTCGAAACCTGGATCGTCGATCCCTCGGTGGCGAGCTTCGACTTCCTGACCGTGCACGACGGGCGATACGAGGTCCGGCTCGCTGAGGACGGCCAGTACCGCTCCCGCGTCCTCGCCGGCCTCGAGCTGGACGTCGACGGCTTCTGGCCCGAACTCGCCCGCCTCGAACGCGGTGAGCCGGTGCCTGTTGAAACGTAGCCGCTCAGGGCACCGCGCCGAGGGCCGTTAGCACGCGGTCGGTGGACAGCAGAAAAGACTCGTGGACGAGCGGCGCGCACAGCAGGTAGTCGAGGCGGCTTCTCCCTCCTACGAGATCCTCGCCTTCTTCAGCTCCTGAGGTGGCGGCGGCACGGTGGATGGCCAGCCATCCGGCATGGTGTAGCTGCCCCCTACAAGCTCGGTGAGCGCGGCGTGGAGCTCCTGCCACCGTGCGAGGATCGGAAGCTCCCCGAACACTTCGCCGTCGGGCGGCAGGAGATTGACCTTCTCGAGCGGGTCGTTCGTCGTGTCGTAGAGCTCGTACTCGAACCGCGACGCCTGCCCGTTGTAGTTGAGCGAGTCGTAATCGGCCC
>JAQBHE010000314.1:0-6843 GCA_032128015.1 Holophagae bacterium | reverse complement strand
GGCGCTTGCAGGAGGCGCTGGGTTGGCTCGAGCGAGCGCTCGTGGTCGAGCCGGAATCGGTCGCCGCGCGCTTCGAGCTCGGTCGGTTGCGGCTCGAGCGATCGGAGCTTGAGGCGGCGCTCCGAGATCTCGAAACGGCACTGGCGATGCAACCGGAGGCGCCGAGCATTCACTATGCCCTCGGGCTCGCCTATCGCGCGAGCGGTGACCTCGAGCGCGCCCGCCAGCATCTCGAGTCGGCTCGGGTCGCCGAGCGCGGCCGAGTCGAGCCGCGGCTCGACGATCCGTTGATGGACCGTGTCCGGGAGCTCGAGACTGGTTCCAAGGCGCAGTCTCGGCGCGCGGATTGGCTGTTTGGCGAGGGCCGGGTGCGAGAGGCGTTGGTCGAGTATCGACGGGCGCACCAGGCTCGGCCCGACGACCCGTCGATGTGGGCCAACCTGGGACTCGCTCAGCTTCTCGCGGGTCAGCCCCGGGAGGCTCTCCAGACGCTGTCGGCGCTGGTCGCACGATTCCCGCGCTTTGCGGGTGGGCGGATCAACCTGGGAGTCGCGCTGTCGAGCACCGGCGACCTTCACGGTGCCGCCACCCAGTTCCTCACCGCGTTGACCATCGACCCCGGCGCCATCGAGGCCCGCGATGGGCTGGCGGCGTTGTTGGTGGCGGCGGACCGTCATGACGAGGCGCTCGACGAGTATCGCAAGATCGTCGAGCTCGACCCAGCCAATGAGCGCGCCCGATTCCGTCCGGCGGTTTTGCTGTTGGTGATCGAGCGCTACGGCGACGCCGCACTCGCTCTCCGGCAGGCGCATGAGGCATTGCCCGCGAGTGTCCCGCTGCGCCTGTTGCTGGCGCGAGTCCTGGCGGCGGCGCCGGTGGATTCGCTGCGCGATGGTGCTCTGGCGAGACGGCTGGTCGAGCACCTCGAAGGCGCCCCGATCGAAGGCGCCCCGATCGAAGGCGCCCCGATTGAAGGCGCCCTGATCGAAGGCGCACTGAGCGCGACGCCAGGAGAGGCGGTCTTCGGACTCGAGACGCTGGCCATGGTCCACGCCGAGCTCGGTCGGTTCGAGGCGGCAGCAGCGGCGCAGCGTCGAGCTCTCGCGATCGCGGAAGGCCTCGCCGGTCCGGCGGCGGAGCGCGTGCGGCGTCGCCTCGAGACCTACCTGGCGGAGCGCCCTTGCCGGCGCCCTTACGAAGTCGGAGAGCTGTCGCTATGACGCTCTTCCAACCGCGCCGCGCGCCCCGAATCGTTGCGTCGCTCGGTCTGGTCGGTCTCAGTCTGGTCGCCGGCGGGTGCGGGCCGGATGTGGCCTCGAGATCGCGCCCGCCGATCATCCTGATCTCGATCGACACTCTGCGCTCCGACCGACTGCCGATGTACGGCTATCAGGGCGTCGAGACGCCGGCGATCGATCGGCTGCGCCAAGACGCGGTGTTGTTCGCGCGCGCCTACAGCCCGGTGCCGCTCACCCTGCCGGCGCACGCGTCGCTGTTCACGGGTCTCCTTCCCGGCGATCATGGTGTTCGCGACAACGTGGGCTACCGGGTTCCTGACGTCGACACGCTGGCCTCGATTCTGGCGACCGCGGGCTACCGGACCGGCGGCGCGATCTCGTCGGTGGTGCTCCGCCGAGAGACCGGCGTCGCCCGTGGGTTCGCTCACTGGGACGAGACGATCAGCGCCGATGGCGATCTGGCGAGCCAGCAGCGGGCGGGGGAGGACACCGTCGCCGCGGTGATGCCGTGGCTGCGGCGGGTGGCCGACCAGCCGTTCTTCCTGTTCCTGCACCTCTACGAGCCCCACAGTCCGTACTCTCCACCGGAGCCCTTCGCGAGCCAGTACCCATCAGGCTACGACGGCGAAGTCGCCGCGGCTGACCGAGTGGTCGGCCTCGCGCTCGACGAGCTGCGGCGGCTCGGGCTCTACGACCGAGCCATCGTGGTGCTCTTGTCGGACCATGGCGAAGGGTTGGGCGACCATGGCGAGGAGGAGCACGGAGTGCTGATGTACCGTGAGTCGCTCCAGGTGCCGCTGTTGATCAAGCTGCCGGCTGGGCTCCGCGCGCGGACCACGATCGACCAGCCGGTGCAGTTGACCGACGTCTTGCCGACCGTTCTCGACTTGCTCGAGTTGCCGGTCCCCGAGCGGTTGGGTGGCCGATCGGTGTTCGAGCTCGAAGGTCAATCGCCGCGTGGGATCTACGGCGAGAGCTTCTACGCCCGGCTGCACTTCGGTTGGAGCGAGCAGACCTCGCTGGTCGAAGGCTCGCTGCATTTTCTCGGTGGGCCCGAACCGGAGCTCTACGATCTGGTCGCGGATCCCGGCGAGACGCGGGATCTGCTCGGGGAGCGGCGATCCGACTCGCGGCGGATGGCGGCGGCGCTCGAGCGCTTCACGGTGCCCCTGGTCGCCCCGGGGGAAGTGGATCCCGAGACTCGGCAACGGCTCGCGGCGCTGGGCTACCTGACATCGTCGTCCTCGTCCTCCTCCTCGGGGCGATCGCGGTCGATGGTCGATCCGAAGTCGAAGATCGCGGTGCTCGCCGAGACCGACCGCGCCATCGAGCTGGTCGCGCGCGGCGACACCGAGACCGCGATCCCGATGCTCGAGCGATTGCTTGCCGCGCATCCCGAGATGGTCGATGCTTGGGAGCATCTCGCCCAGGCCCTCGCCGATCGAGGACGGTTCGAGGCGGCGCTCGAAGCGCAGCGCCAGGCGATTCGATACTCGGGCGGGGCCGCTCACCATGCGCTGGCTGCGGGAGACCTGAGCCTGAAGCTCGGGAGGTACTCGGATGCCGAGGCTCACGCCCAGTTGGCCGCTGCGCTCTACCCCGGTCCTGCCGCTCACTTGCTCGCTCGAGTCGCGCTGGCCAAAGGCGATCTGGTGACGGCGGAGGAGCAGGCTCGGCGGGCGTTCGAGCTCCGCGCCCAACGTCGCAGCCATGCTTCGACCCTGGTCGAGGTGCTCTTGGAGCGGGGCCGGATCGACCAGGCGCTGCAGGCTCTGGACGAGTGCGAGCAGGAGTTCGTGGACGCCTCCGACGCGGTTTGGTGGCGGCTCGAAGCCACCGCGTTGCGGGCTGCCGGGCGCACCGAGGAGGCCACGGCCGCGCTCGAGCGCGGGTTGACCGTTGCCAGCTCGCGGGTCGCCAGGAAACCGGAGGAGTCGCAGGCGCACACCGACTTGGTCCGCATCCTGTTGCTCTTGGGCCGCGACCGCGAGGCGCTCGAGGCGATCGAGCGAGCGCGCTCCCTGGGCGCCGCGAGCGCGGTGCTGCTCCAGCTGCTCGCGAAGTCTCTGGTCGAGAGTGGGCGATCGGCGGCCGGGATCGAGATCCTCCGCGAGCTCGCCGCTCGCGGCGAGCCCGGAGCAACCAGCGATCTCGCGGTCGCGCTGTCGGCCATTGGCCAGCACGCCGAGGCCGAGAGCGTGCTCGGCGGCGCCATCGCGAGCGGTTCTATCGATCCCGCGATCCATGAGGGGCTGGCGACGCTGCGGCTGCGTCAGCGACGCTTCGTCGAGGCTGGGAAGCTGCTCGAGCGCGCGCTCGAGCTCGACCGCCGCCGCCCGGTGGCCTGGAATCTGCTCGCGGTGGCACGCTGGCAAGGCAGCGCCGACGGCGACGGCGCGATCGAGGCCTGGGGCCAGGCGCTCGCGCTCGATCCGCGCTCGTTCGACGCCCTGTTCAATCTCGGGACCGCGGCCGCCGAGCTCGGTCGCCAAGAGCTCGCGCGCAGCTCGCTCGAGCGCTTCGTCGCCGAGGCCGCGGGGCCACGTTACGATAGCGACCGCGCTCGAGCGCGCGCGCTGCTCGCGCGGCTCGAGTGACAGGTGGCCCAGGGCGGGCGCGGATCGAGGGTGGCGGCATGGGCAAGAAGAAGCGCGCGGTTCCCCCAGCTCCTCGCGGCCCCAAACCTAGCGGGCCCAGCCAGAGCGGGCCCGACTCCAGCCGACGCAGGATGGTCCTGGTGCTGGTCGCGGCCGGGGTTCTTTCGGTCGTGGCAGTGATGGTGATCTACCCGCGCCTGCGCTCTTCCGCGCCGGATCGCGCGGTCGTGCCGGTGGCCGCCGACGCAGCCGAGAAGGCGCCCGAGGGCCACTCCGGACATCAGCGGATGGTGGCGCTGCTGCGGGACGTCGTGGCGCGAATCCCGAACGAGAACTTCTGGCTGGGTGATGCCGAGGCGCGAGTCAAGCGCCGGCGAGTAGCGGAGCTCTCCGCGACCAGCGATCCCGAGGAGCGCTGGCGTCGACATCTCGAGCTTGGGCTCGTCGAGCTCCGTCTCGGCAACGAGGCTGAGGCGATCGACCAGCTGTCGCGTGCCCACGAGCTCCGAGACGCCGCTGCTCTCGATCAGCGCTGGCGCGAGATCACTACTTTCGAGCTCGGAATGGCCCACATGCGATACGGGGAGACCCAGAACTGCTCGGTCCGTCACAGCGCCGAGAGCTGCATCCTGCCCATCCGGGGCGGTGGTATCCACGCCGACCTCTCGGGGTCGAGCCAGGCGATTCGGTACTTCAACGAGGTTCTCGAGACCGCCGAGCTGGGGTCGCCGATGCACATGAAGTCGACCTGGCTCTTGAACTTCGCGGCGATGACTCTCGGCCGCTATCCCGACGGGGTGCCCGAGCGCTACCGGATTCCGCCCGCGGTCTTCGGATCCGAGGCCACGTTCCCGCACTTCGAGAACGTCGCGCCGGCTCTCGGGCTGGCGACCTTCGACCTCTACGGGGGCGCGGTGGTCGACGACTTCGATGGTGACGATTACCTCGACATCGTCACCACCACTTTCGATCCCGAAGAGCACACCCGCTATTTCCGCAACCAACGTGACGGCACCTTTGTCGATAGCAGCCAGGAGTCGGGACTGGCCGAGCTCTACGGCGGCATCAACGTCGTGCAGGCCGACTACGACAACGACGGTGATCTCGATCTCTACATCCTTCGCGGCGCTTGGCTCGCGCAGTGGGGCAAGCACCCGAATTCGCTGGTGCGCAACAACGGTGACGGCACCTTCACCGACGTCACCTTCGACGCCGGGATGGCCAAGGTGCACTATCCGACCCAGACCGGCGCCTGGTCCGATTACGACAACGACGGCTGGGTCGACCTCTACGTTGGCAACGAGCACAACGAGCGGGTCGAGGCGCCCGGGCAGCTGTTCCACAACAACCGCGATGGCACGTTCACCGACCTCGCGCGCGAAGCGGGGGTGGAGAACCGTCGGTACACCAAAGGGGTTGTGTGGGGCGACTACGACGGCGACCGCTGGCCGGACCTCTACACCTCGACCCTCGGCGGTCCCAATCGGCTCTACCACAACAACCGCGACGGCACCTTCACCGACCTCGCGCCCGAGCTCGGCGTCACTGGCCCCAACGAGTCTTTCCCGGTGTGGTTCTGGGACTACGACAACGATGGCGTCCTCGACCTCTTCGTCGCCAGCTACCTGGGAGACAAGGACTCGGTGGCGGCGGTGGCGGCGAGCTACCTCGGACTCGAAGTGCCGTTCGAGAAGCCGCACCTCTATCGCGGTGATGGCCGCGGCGGCTTCGAGGAGGTCGGGGCTCGAGTCGGTCTCGACCGTCTGGTCTTGGCTATGGGCTCGAACTTCGGCGACCTCGACAACGACGGCTATCTCGACTTCTACCTCGGCACCGGTTATCCCGACGTCGAAGCGCTGATGCCCAACGTGATGTACCACTCCGTGCCATCCGAGCGGGGACGGCGGTTCGTCGACGCTGCGTACCAGGGCGGTTTCGCCCACCTCCAGAAGGGGCATTCGGTAGCCTTCGCCGACCTCGACAACGATGGCGACCAGGACGTCTTCGAGCAGATGGGCGGGATCTTTCCCGGCGACCGCTTTAGTGATGCGCTGTTTCTCAACCCCGGCTTCGACCGCCATTGGCTGGCGGTGAAGCTGGTGGGCTCTCGGTCCAACCGCGCGGCAATCGGCGCCCGCATCCGGGTGGACGTGACCGATGGCAACCGGCGGCGCTCGATCTACCGCCAGGTGTCGAGCGGCGGCAGCTTCGGCTCGAATCCGCTGCGCTTGACCATCGGTGTCGGTGGCGCCCAACGGGTCGAGCTGCTCGAGATCACCTGGCCGACCAGCGAGCTGGTGCAGCGATTTCGTGACCTGCCGGTCGATCGTTTCGTGCGCATCGTCGAAGGCGACGACACGCCGGTGACCCTGGATCTCGACCGTCTGCGCTTCTGAGCTCTGCGCTTCTGAGCCCTGGGCTACGGAGTGCTGGGATCCGCGCTTGATAGGGTCTCGGCGGAGTCTCGGATGAAGCGCTCGCGAAGAGGATCGCCCGGTGCGCGCGCTGCGGCCGGCGCGCGACGAGCCGCGATGGTGCTCGCGCTCGGAACTCTCGCAGTGGTCGGCTGCATAAAGAAGGATGCCGCCGCAGACGCATCACCCCAGGAACCGCCAGGTGGCACGGTGTTCCTGGGCACGGTGTTCCTCGACGTGACCGACGAGGTCGGGATCGACTTCGTCCATCGTGGCGGTGACCGTGGCGACTACCGAATGCCGGCGATCATGCGCGGAGGCGCCGCGGTCTTCGACTACGACGACGACGGCGATCTCGATCTCTACTTGACCGACTCCGGCGAGGTGCCGGGAGCGGGATCGCAGGCGAGCTCGCCGCCGAACCGGCTCTACCGCCAGGAGCGCGACGGCCGGTTCATCGACGTCACGGCCGAAGCCGGGGTCGGCGATCGCGGGTTCGGCATGGGGGTCGCGGTCTTCGACTTCGACAACGACGGCGACCTCGACCTGTTCGTGAGCATCTACGGACCGGACGTCTTCTTTCGCAACAACGGC
>JAQBHE010000313.1:0-4108 GCA_032128015.1 Holophagae bacterium | reverse complement strand
CACTACTCGATCTGGCCCGGCAACTACGCGATCGTGGTCCCGAAGCAGCTGCGCGAGCACCTCCGCGCCGCCGGTTGGTCGAAGGCCGATCTCGCCCGCTTTCTCTTCGAACGGGCGCGCATCAAGCGCCGAGAGTGGGCCGACGTCGGGAAGGGCGCGGTGGTGCGCGATCGCGGCGACTCGGTGTACACAGCGCTCGATTCGTCCGCCGACCTCCTGGTGATCGCTGCCGGCGGACCGGCGGGCGGCTTCGGCGCGGTGATCCCTCCTTGGCTGGGCTCCAACAGCCGTGCCGTCACCGTGCCGATCGGCGTCTGCGTCGGGTGCGAACCCGAGGAGCAGTCCGCCAAGGGAGACAGCTCATGATCCGCATCCTCGACCCGACCCACGAAGCACCCCCCGAGCTCGCGAAACCGGCGCCGCGTCCCCGCACCCTCGCTGGCAAGACCGTCGGCATCCTCTCCAACGGCAAGGAAGGCACCCGGCAGTTCTTCGAGCAGCTCGCATCGGAGCTGCGCCGCGAGATCGCGATCGCCGAGGTGATCGTTCGGGTCAAGAGCAGCTACAGCGCACCCGCCGAAACGCAGCTGCTGGACGAAGCGAGCCAGTGGGCGGCGGTGATCACCGGAGTCGGCGACTGAGGGAGCTGCTCGTCGTGCAGTTTGCACGACGCGGTGTCTGCGGAACGGCTGGGAGTCCCGGCACTCGCGGTGATGACCGCGCCCTTCGCAAGCGCTGCCGAGCTGATGGCACGGGTCCTCGGAATGCCCGGCTACCGGTTCGCCGTCATCGACCATCCGCTCGCCAGCATGAGCGAGGAGCAGTCGGTCGAGATGGCGGAGAGCGTACTGGGCGAGGCGCGGCGCCTGCTCTTGGATGAGGCGACGAGGGCTTCGCGCAGCTGAGCGGCCGTCAGCAGGGTCCCCCCAAGGCAACACGGCTGACCCGCCGACTCACAACGCCGGCAGCACCTCACCGACGAACAGCTCGCTCGCGCGTCTCGCCTCAGCCGGATCCGCGCCGGAGGTGACGCCGATCACCACGACCTTGTCGAGTCCCAGAGCTACCAGCTCGCGCAGTCGCTCGATGCAGCGCTCCGGCGAGCCGACCACCGCGAAGCGGTCGACGAACTCCGCGGGCAAGAGCGACGCTTGGTCCGAGTCGGTGCGGCTGTGCTTGGTCATGTCGTAGCGCTCGTGGACCCGGTCGCGCACTGCGCGCTGCTCGGCGCTCGCCGGTCGCGCGACTTCTCCGTGCATCACCGAAAAGCGCGCGAACGTGGAGAGACCACCGCGTACCAAGGTGCGGGCGACCGCGAGATCGGGATGGGCGATGACGTTCAGGTAGGCGCCGATGCGGATCCAAGACCGGGGGGGTGCAGTCAAGGGAGGCGCAACGAACAACGAGCTCGCAGGCTGTCCGGCCAACCGGCAGCTGCTGTTGACCGTCGACAAGCAGGCTTTGCTCGACTGGCTCAGGTAGGCGACGATCCTGGTGTCGGCCGCCTCGAGTGTCAAGAACGCTGACTCGACGTCTTGACCCAGGAGTTCTGAACCTCTTACGGACCCTTTGTCAGCTCGCGCGAGCCCGGCTTACTTCCGCCGCTTCCGCTTGCCGCGTTCCACCTCGACCGCCAGGGCCTCGAGCTTCGGCTCCCAGAAGCGGCGAAAGCGCGCGAACCACCGATCGACTTCTGCGATCGGAGTGGGATCGATCTCGTAGATCCTGCGCGGTCCTTCGACCTGAACGGTCGCGAACCCATGGTCTCGCAGCACCTTCAGATGCTGGGAGATGGCAGACTGTGTGATTCCAAACTCCTGACCCACGATCGCGACGATCTCTCCCGAAGCGTGGCGATCCTCCGCGAGGATCTCCAAGATGCGCCGGCGGACCGGATCGCCGAGGACGTCGAAGGCGTGCATCAGTCACCCGCGTAGAAGCTCGCCGTGCGCGCGGCCATCGCCTGGGCGACCTGCGCGTCCTCTCCGGCCACGGCGTGCGCGCGACCCCAGGACTCGGCGCAGGCGCGCAGAAAGGTCTTGCCCTGGTCCGAGGTCAGCCACGCGTCGTTGGCCTCGCGGTCGATGGTCCCTCCGCCGCTCCCGAGATGCAGCCCCAGGCCGAGGAACGACAGGTCCCAACCCACGCCGGTCGCACCGGGACCGTACGTCTTCCAGTGTGCTTCGCTTGCCTCGTCTTTGAGCATGGTGTGCACCAGGGTCAGACGCACGCCGTTGGATTGCGGGCCACCAGGCCCGACGGATTGCGGGCCACCAGGCCCGACGGATTGCGGGCCTCCAGGCCCGACGTTTTCCGGCGCCAGCCGCACACTCACCCAGCTCACGTTGCCGCCGTACTCCCACGTGACATCGAGAGCCTCCGGTGGATCGCACCGCGTGATCGTCCCCTCCGCGTTGCCTTCGAGGTGGTAGCGACCGCCGAGCTGGAGGTCCCCGCGAATCGGCAGGAACCACCGCGGAAGGCGCTCTGGGTTGGTGAGTGCGTCCCAGAGGTCGCCGATCTCGGTCGAGTAGAAGCGCGATCCTTCGACCGCCCTCGCCAGTTTCCCCTCGTGCTCTACGTCTCGGACTCCTCGAAACTCGGTGCCTAGCGCGCGGCTGTAGTCCATCGTCAGACCCCCCCGTCGTTTAAGTACGCACTGATATTAGCCGATACTGATATCAGGCGCAAGCGCAGCTCGTGCTGGGAGTCGTCGAAGGGTGTGCTGCTGTTGAGGAAGCTGTCGCGTGCGGCCTGGACGAACCGAAGTCCGGCCACGCGAGTGTCGCTTCGATGCGACTCGGCAGCGCTTGTTCGACGGAGGGGAAAGCGGCCGGCATCCTGGCCGGCCGCTGGGGCAACGCTACCGCTCGAACGGATGCACAGGTCAGTCCAGCTTGCTGAGCGCCTTCTGCGCGCCTTCCCAAGCCTGCTTGAACTGGTCGATCGCCTTGTCGAAATCGCCGGCGGCGGCTTTCGCAACTGCATCAGCAAATCGATCCGTCGCCTTGACGATCTCCTTCCAGACATTCTTGCAGGCCTTGGCGGTGCTGGTCGCCGGGCATCCCGCCGCATTCGCTGCCTCGTAGGCCTCAGTGATGGCGGTTCCGGCGAGGATGGAGTCGGCCTCGACGAGACTGTCGATCGCGGCGGCTACGGCTTGCTCCACGGCCGGATCGAGCGGACCGCCGCCACTACCGGAATCACTGTCACCGTCCTCGTCGAGAACCTTCTGCAGCTCCTTGACGGCGCTCTTCTCCTCGTCGAAGACCTTCTTCGACGAGATATGGCGACCGTCGATCCACAGCCTCGAGTCCAGGCTGTCGATGATCGAGTCGATCGCCTTGCCGATGCGATCGTCGCGGCCCGGGTCGCCGGTCGGCAGCACGCCCGACAGCGACTCGAGGGCCCACTGCTTGAGCTCCCGCGGGCAGTCGGTCTTGAGGTAGAGCACCAGCCCGTCGTGGTCCGAAGCGCGCAGCGGCGTCGAGTCATCGTTGATCAGGTCGACCGCCGCGTCGGCGTTACCGCGGCCGTACTCATACCCGGTGACGAGTCCGGCCAGCCCCTGACTGGTCAAGGCGTGGTCGAGAATCTGACTGTCGCCGCTGAAGTTGAAGGAGTAGCGGTCCTGGGCCGGCAGGTTCAGCACCTGATCGGTGAGGTCCGGGTTCACCAGGTCTGGACAAGCGTTGGTGTTGCAGACCAGCTCTTCGGTCGGATCGAAGTCGCCCTTCATGTGGCCGGTGACGTCGACGTAGCCGTCGGTGAACTCGAAGGCGTTGAAGTCGCCGAGCACCACCAGGCGGACATCCGGGTCCGCGTCCTGCAGGGCTTGGACCTCGGCCGCCACGAACTCCGCCTGCTCGAGGCGCTTCTGCTGCACGCGGGCGGTCTCGACGGCGCGGAGCGAGCGGGAGTGGATCGCCATGACCTTGATCGTGGCGCCCGGCGCGGGGGTGCAGCCGGCGACGCCTGAATCGCTGCCTGAGTCGCTGTCGCTGTCGCTGTCGCTGTCGCTGTCGCTGTCGCTGTCGCCGTCGTTGCCGTCGAAGCTGGTGTCGCAGTCGCAGAGGTAGCGCGCTTCGAGCAGCAGCGGCGGTCGGTC
>JAQBHE010000312.1:0-5217 GCA_032128015.1 Holophagae bacterium | reverse complement strand
TGGTGAGGAGCTCCTCGATCACGGCTGGATCGGACACGCCTCGACCTCGATCCATGCCAAGCTGGTGCCCGAGATCCTGCGCATCCCGATGCTGATCGCGGGGCCTGGCGTCGAGCCGGGCGTGGTGCGCGACGATCTGGTCCAGCAGGTCGACATCCTGCCGACCTTGGCGGCACTCCTGGGATTTCTCGACGCCGGTCCGAGCGACGGTCGAGATCTGTTTTCCGAGCCCGGTTGGCTGTCGCTGCTGCTACGCCGGGGGTCCGGCGGCGATCACGTGTTCTTCGACAGCTCGGTGGGCGGCAACCTCACCCCCCAGGAACGCCGCGACGAGCGTCTCGAGGGCGCGAGCGACGGTCGTTGCATCCTGACCGCCGAGATCGTGCCCGGCCGCCCCCCGAGCTTGAGCACCACCGCTCTCGAGGGCTTCTCTGGTTGTGACGAGGTCGGACTTGCCCGAGCGCTCGCCCAGTGGCAGCGCGACCAGGCCACGCAACGTCTCGCCATCCTCCGCCGCACCTCGCAGCAGGGTGCGCCATCCGCGCCCGAAGCCGACCGGTATACCGAGGAGATCGTGGTCGAGCGCCCGCTTGGAGATGCCGTGCTCACCTGGAGTGAGACCAGCGGCCAGCTCCAGCTCGAATGGCAGGGCGCCGACACCGGCTACTGGCTCCAGTACCGGGTCGGAGAAGGAGTGCTGGCGGTCGAAGGGATGTTCCGGGTCGACCAGCACCGAGTCTCCTTCGGCCCCTTCCCCGAGGGGTTCTGGAACGACCTCGCCGGCTACAGTCCGTTCCGCTTCCGAGTGCTCGATGTGTCGAGCCGCCGGCGATCGACCTGGACCGAGTTTGCGGTGGCTCCAACCCGCTCGCGATAGTCGGGGAGATTTGGGCTCTTGGACCCATGCCGGGACCGGCCCGGGACGGGCGGTCACTCGTTTGCTCGCGCAAGTCGCTGGATCTCGCGCCAGGGGAGAGTGGTCGTGTTCTGTCGTTCCTCGACGCGATCGCCGCCATAGACCAGCCATCCGTGATCGGCTCGGCCCTTGGAGAGCTCGATGAAGCGCGCCACGCCCTTCAGCATGTCCGTCGCCAGAGTCCGGCCGGACTTGATCTCCACGGGGATCAGACTTTTTCCGCGGTCGATGAGGCAGTCGATTTCTTCTCCCCGGTGGTCCCGCCAGAAGTAGAGATTCGCCGTTAGGCCGACATTGAATCGCGCCTTGAGCAGCTCGCTGATCACCCAGGTCTCGAACAGCGCGCCGCGCAGCGGGTGAGTCTGCAGCTGAGCAGGCTCCGAGACTTCGAGGAGCCAAGCCGCGAGCCCGGGGTCGAGGAAGTAGAGCTTGGGGGTTTTGACCAGTCGCTTTCCGAAGTTCTCGAAGTGCGGTCGCAGAGTGGTGACGAGAAACGAAGCTTCGAGCGCTGACAGCCAAGCGCGCGCCGTGTTGTGGTTGATGCCGCAGTCGCCGGCCAGGCTCGCGAGATTAAGCAGCTGGCCGGTTCGGCCCGCGCAGAGCCGCACGAATGTGCGGAACGTCGTGAGGTCTCGAACGTTGATCAGCTGGCGGACATCGCGCTCGATGTAGGTCTGGACGTAGTTGCCATACCAGCTTCGTGGATCGAGCTTGCGGTCATGGATCGGTGGGAACAGGCCCTGGTGGAGCAGGGTCGCGAGCTCTTCGGGCGCGATCCCAGCCTCGGCCAGTTCCGGCAGAGAGAACGGCAACAAAGTGATGAGGGAAGCGCGCCCGGCAAGGGTCTGGGTCACGCCCGCGAGCACGTCCAGCTGTTGCGAGCCGGTGAGGATGAAGGTGGGCCTAGGCGAGGCAGTGTCGACGATCCCTTGAAGGTAGGAGAGCAAATCCGGGGCCCGTTGGATCTCATCCAGAATGGCGCCTGACGGGAATTGCGCCAGAAAGCCGCGGGGATCGTCGAGCGCAAAGCGCCGGACGTCAGGATCTTCCAGGGAGGCGTACGGAGCGTCTGGAAGGGTGGCCCGGCAGAGAGTCGTTTTTCCCGACTGCCGTGGGCCGGTGACGACGACGACGGGGTAGTCGGCCGAAGCGCGGAGGAGTGTTTTCGCTGCGTGACGAGGAATCATGTGGTTCTGCGGTCGCCGTCGTGTCCGTACAGATCGTCGATTGAATCATGAATTTGTACGGAACGCGATCTTCGGGCAGCCGGCGCACGAGCCGAACGAGATGGTTGGGACTGAGGCCGGCGAAGTACCAGGAAGCCGGCGCGCTTTGAACACTTGATTCCGTGGCGTGCCGGCACCGCCGTATCCCCTCTTAGGGGTAGCGGCCGACCTTGGGCGGCCGAATGAGGGGCTGTTGGGGCGTACGCAGTTCTTACGAATAGTCGGTGACCCGCGGCCGTGCACCTTCGGCCCTGCTAGGCTTCCGCGCATCCATGGACGGCATTCACGACCTGGGGGGCATGCACGGATTCGGGCCGGTCCGGCGGGAGGCGTCCGAGCCGAAGTTCCACGCGCGTTGGGAGCGCCGGGTGTTCGGGCTGCTCAACCTCACGCTCGCCGCCGGCATCGGCAACGTCGACCAGTTTCGGCACGCCATCGAGCGCATGGAGCCGGTCGACTACCTCACCGCCGGGTACTACGGCCGCTGGCTGCACGCGGTCGAGAGCCTGGTGACTGAGAACGGCGTCGCCACCGCGGCCGAGCTCGAAGCGCGACGGATCGCGCTCGCGCAAGGCGCTGCCTCGATTTCCTCGTCGCCTTCCTCACCGATGAAGCCCCCTCTCGGGAGACGGCCCATGCGCCGCGCGGTCACCGTCGCGCCGCGCTTCGAGCTCGGAGAGCGCGTGCTCGCGCGCAACGTCCATCCCGCGGGGCACACCCGGCTTCCGCGCTACGTCCGTGGCAAGCGCGGGGTGGTTGTCGAGATCCACCCGGCTTTCGTCTTCCCCGATACCAACGCCCACGGACAAGGCGAGCGACCGCAGCATCTCTACGGCGTGCGGTTTGACGGCGCCGAGCTCTGGGGTCCCGACGCCGAGCCCGGTGTCTCGGTTGCGGTGGACCTCTTCGAGGATTATCTGGACCCTGTGGAGGTCGCGGGATGAGCGGCGAGCACGATCATGGCCACGATCATGGCCACGATCACGGTCCGAGCTCGCCCGAGCTGCGCGCCGAAGCGCTCGAGTCACTGCTCGCCGAGAAGGGCCTGGTGGACCCCTCGCGCATCGACGACATCGTCCATCGTTACGAGCACGACGTCGGGCCGATGAACGGAGCGCGAGTGGTTGCCCGCGCCTGGGTCGACCCGGAGTACCGGAGCCGGCTGCTCACCGACGCCAACGCGGCGATCGAGGAGATCGGCATCGATGGCGCCCAGATCGAGCGCCTGGTGGTGCGGGAGAACGAGCCCGGAGTCCACAACGTCGTGGTCTGCACCCTGTGCTCGTGCTATCCGTGGGCGGTGCTCGGCCTGCCGCCGTCTTGGTACAAGGACTTCGCCTACCGTTCCCGGGTGGTGCGCGAGCCGCGCGCGGTGTTGCGGGAGATGGGCCTCGAGCTCGAGCCCGAGACCGAGGTGCGGGTGTGGGACTCGAGCGCCGAAGTCCGCTACCTGGTGCTGCCCGAGCGGCCTGCCGGCACCGCGGATCTCGACGAGAAAGCGCTCGCCGACCTGGTCAGCCGCGACTCGATGATCGGCGTCGCCCGGGTCGCGCCGCCGTCACCAAGCGATGTCTGACCCTACCGCCGCCCTCGACCAGACCGGGCCGGCGGCGCCGCCGCGGCACAACGGCGAGCTGGTGTTCCAAGCACCCTGGGAGAGCCGGGTGTTCGGGATCGCGATCGCGCTGCGCGACAGCGGCCGGCTCGATTGGCAGGAGTTTCGCGAGCAGCTGATCGCCGAGATCGCCTCGGCGGACGCCGCGATCCTGGCCGCCGAAGCCGGCAGCGAGCGGCCGCCTACCGGCGCGTACTACCGTCACTGGCAGCGTGCCCTCGAGCGCGTGCTCGACCGACGGCGGTTGTGCACGGACGCCGAGATCGGCGGTCGGGCAAGCGAGCTCGCGGAGCGCCCGGAAGGCCACGATCACCCGCACGACCACAATCACTCCTTCTGAGGGGTAGCGGCCGAGCTTGGGCGGCCGACTGCGGTGTCGTTGGCAGTATCGAGCACTCCCGTCGTCGCCCAGAGTGTCGCGGTCGGGGTCGAATCTCTGGGTCCGCCGTTCACGCTCTTGACGCCATCTCGGTGTTCGGAATCGCTGGACTGGACCGATACCCCGCGGACGGACCGGGCTCTCTGGCTGTCGCGCTCCGGCAATCGGCCGCCCAAGGTGTATGGCTCCGGGACATAGGTAACAGTTTGGCTTCGGGACATAGGTAACACATTGCCGGTGGCAGAGGATGGGCCGAGGAGGTCGAAGCGATGCCATGGCAGGAGACCAGTGTGCTCGAGGAACGAGTCCGATTCGTGGTGGAGGCTCTGCAGAAGAAGGAGTCGATGACGTCGTTGTGCGGCCGGTACGGGATCAGCCGTAAGACGGGGTACAAGTGGGTGAAGCGTGGGCGCAGCGAGGGTGGGTTGTCGGGGCTGAGGGAGGAGTCGCGTCGTCCGAAGCGGAGCCCGAATCAGATGGCGCCGAGGGTGGAAGACGCGGTGTTGGCGCTGCGTGTGAAGCGAGGTTGGGGAGCGAGAAAGCTGCAGGCACTGCTGAGGCAGGAAGGGATCGAGGTGAGCCGTTCGGCGGTGAGTCGAGCGCTGAGGAGGCGAGGTGCGATCCGTGAGGAGGAAGTCCATCGGCCAGCGCTGCAGAGATTCGAGCGTAGCGAGCCGAACGAGCTGCTGCAGATGGACTTCAAGGGGGAGCTTCGGCTCAGCGATGGTGGCGCGTGTTACCCGCTGAGCGTGCTCGACGATCACAGTCGATACGGGCTCGGTCTGGTGGCCCTCAAGAGCCAGGAGGGTGCCGGAGTGAGGCTGTCCTTGACGGTCTGTTTCGAGCGTTACGGGGTGCCATGGCAGATGCTGGTGGATCACGGAACTCCTTGGTGGAGCAGCACAAATGGGCATGGGCTGACCCAGCTGGGGGTATTCCTGATCAAGCAGGGAATCTTCCTGCTGTACTCGGGAGTGCGCCATCCGCAGACCCAGGGCAAGGTCGAGCGCTTCCACCGAACGCTGTTGGCCTGGCTGCGTTTTCACGGGATGCCGACGACCCTGATGGGCTTCCAGCGGGC
>JAQBHE010000311.1:0-2918 GCA_032128015.1 Holophagae bacterium | reverse complement strand
TGCCGTGAGCGCTCACGCCGTTGCTGCCGGGCGCGACGGAATTCCCCGCACTCCAAGCGGGCACCCGGACCTTTCGGGCACCTTCGACGCAGCGACCCTGACGCCGTTGGAGCGGCCCGTGGCTCTGGGTAACAAGGCGTTCCTGACCGTCGAGGAGGCTCGGGAGCTGGCCGACAAGGAGCGCAGCTTCGCTGCCAATGCCAACCGGCAGACGGACGGCGGCCGCGAGGCGCCGCCTGAGGGAGGAGCGGCAGGGGTCGGCTTCGAGGCGAACCCGGAGGCTGGAAATCGCCTCGGCGCCGGCAATGTCGGCGGCTACAACTGGTTCTGGGTCGACCGTGGCTCCGATGCCTTTGCCATCGACGGCCAGTTCCCGACCTCGATCCTCATCGACCCGCCGAACGGTCGCATGCCGCCGATGACCCCGTCGGCGATGAAGCAGATGACCGCGCGTCTCGCGTGGTTCCGCCCGAACGACGGCACCGCCTGGTGGCTCGATGTCGATGGGCCCGGTCCTTACGACGGCCCGGAATCACTCGCGATGAGCGAGCGCTGCATGCTCGGGTTCACCGGTGCGGCCCCGAGTTTCCCCAGTCTCTACAACAACTTCAAGCGCATCGTGCAGACCGACGACTACGTGATGATCGAGATCGAGATGGTGCACGACGCGCGCATCGTGCGCATGAACTCCAAGCACCCGGGGCCCGAGGTCGGCTACTGGCTCGGCGACTCGATCGGGCGCTGGGAGGGGGATACGCTGGTCGTCGACACCACGAACTTCCTTCCCCAGGCTTCGATGCGTGGAGGCTCGGAGAAGCTGCACGTCGTCGAGCGCTTCACCGCGCAGGTCGGTGGCAACGTGCTCTACAACTTCACGGTCGCCGACGACACGGTGTGGACCGCGCCCTGGACCGGCGAGTACCTCTGGCGAGCGAGTGACGATCGCGTGTACGAGTACGCCTGTCACGAAGGCAACTACGCGATGGAAGGAATTCTGAAAGGCGCTCGGCTCCTCGAGGCCGAAGCGAGGCAGAAGTCGACGGGCGGCAAGAAGTAGGCGCCACGGAGGCCTGTGGCCGAACCGCTGTGGGCCGAACCGACACCGCTCGAGCTGTGTTTCACACTTTGCGCCGCGCCTCGCCGCAGCGCCTTTTCCGAGGTGATCTCATGTCCCACGAATCGACTTCGCGCCGGATCGCTGCTGTCGCCGTCCTGTCCCTCGCGGCTCTCGCGGTCTGCTTCCTGGCGGCCTGTTCACCGACGGCCGGGGCCTCCGGGCCCAGCGACGCGCCGGTCGCGGTGACCGGCGGCGATATCGTCGGCGCGCTCGATGGCGGCATCGCGGTCTACCGCGGCATCCCCTTCGCTTCGCCGCCGGTCGGGGAGCTGCGTTGGAAGCCGCCGCAGCCGGTCGGCGCCTGGGACGGTGTGAAGACCGCGAACGAGTTTGGCGCGGCCTGCATGCAGCCGCCGTACGCAGCAGGGTCGTTCTACAAGTCGCCCGGCTTGTCGGTCTCCGAGGACTGCCTGACCCTCAACGTGTGGACCGGCGCGGCGCCGGACGCCAAGCGGCCGGTGATGGTGTGGATCCACGGCGGCGCCCTGACCCGCGGCTCGGGAGCCAACCCGGTCTACGACGGCACCAACCTCGCGAAGAAAGGTGTGGTCGTGGTCACCGTCAACTACCGCCTTGGGCCGTTCGGTTACCTCGCCCATCCCGAACTCACCGCCGAGTCCGAGCACGCCTCGTCCGGCAACTACGGCGTCCTCGACCAGATCGCGGCGCTGCGCTGGGTGCAGCAGAACATCGCGCGGTTCGGCGGCGATCCCGGCAACGTCACCATCTTCGGCGAATCGGCCGGGTCGTGGAGTGTCAACTACCTGGTCTCAACGCCGCTCGCCCGCGGCCTGTTCCACAAGGCGATCGGCGAGAGCGGCGCCAATTTCGGACCGATGGCGCCGCTCGCCGCCGCGAACGGCGCCGACTCCGGCGAGAACGTCGGCGTTGCCTTTGCCCATGCAGCCGGTGCTGGGAGTCTGGCCGACCTACGCGCGCTGCCTGCCGGGGCCGTCCTCGCGACATTCGCTGACGCGGGTCGCGGTTTCCGCACCCGCGGCAACGTCGATGGCTGGGTGTTTCCCAAGTCGGTGAGCGAGACCTTCACCGCCGGCGAGGAGAACCCGGTGGCGGTGATCGTCGGCTTCAATGCCAACGAGATGACCACTCTGACGCCGCCGGGCGCGGTGCCCAAGAGCCGCGAGGCGCTACTCGAGCGGATCGCGCAGCAGTACGGGGCCGATCGGGTCGACGCGTATTTGGCGGCCTATCCAGCATCCGGAGACGCGGACGCCGCCGCCTCGTACTACGACAGCGCGCGCGACGGACTGTTCGGCTGGCAGATGCGCGAGTGGGCACGGGCCACGACGCGCAACGGCCGGTCCGCCTGGCTCTACTTCTTCACCCACCAGCCGGCGACCGAGGGTCGCGAGGGCCTGGGCGCCTACCACGCCGCCGAGATCGCCTACGCCTTCGATAACGAGGGCGTCTCGGGACGCGTCGCGACCGAGACCGACATCCGGGTTGCCGACCTGGTGTCGAGCTACTGGGTCTGCTTCGCCGAGAACGGCGACCCGAATGGCCCGGGACTTCCGAAGTGGCCGAGCTACACCCTCGAGGACGAGTCCTACCAGGAGCTCGGCGCCTCCGGGGAGACCGCCGCGGTCACCGGAACCAAGCTGCTGGCCAACCAGCTCTCGTTCCACGACTCGCTGCGCCAGGCCGAGCAGTAATCCCGATCGGCTCGAGTCTTCACGCTCGAGCCCGGCAGCGCGTGGTCAGGTCGAGTGCGACCGAGCCACGACCTCAGCAGCGTCGCTCCGACTCCGGAGGCTCTCCGGACTGGTCTTGCTCCTGGGCC
>JAQBHE010000310.1:0-2642 GCA_032128015.1 Holophagae bacterium | reverse complement strand
CTCGGCGCGCTTGCCCGCGAGCGCGCCATAGAGCAGGTCGAAGTCGCCGCCGACCGCATCCAGGTAAGCGGCTAGGGACTCGGCGCCCTGGAGGTTGTGGGCACCGTCGAGGAGCACGGTCCGTCCGCCTTCGAGCGGGATCGATTCGAGCCGCCCCGGCCATCGACAGCGCTCGATCCCGCGCTCGACATCGGCGATCCCGAGGTCCAGGAGACCCAGGTCCGACAAGGTCTCGGCGGCGCGCACCGCAAGCACGACGTTCGGCCTTTGGTGGGCGCCCAGCATCTGGGTCACGATCTCGTATCGGTGGTTCGGCGTCACCAGCCGCAGCCGCTGGCGTGGCTCACTAGACGACGGCGGCGATGCCTCGAGACGGACTTCGGCCGCGCAGTCGACGAGCTCGGCGCCGCGCTCGCGAGCTGCCACCTCGAGCGCCATCCGCACCTCGGGCTCGCCGACGGTATAGGTCAACAGCGGCCGGCCAGCGCGCGCGATCCCGGCCTTTTCGCCGGCGATCAGAGTCAGGGTGTTGCCGAGATTCTCTTCGTGATCGAAGCCGATCGCGGTAATCACCGACAGCGCCGGACTCGAGACATTGGTGGCATCCAGCCTGCCGCCGAGACCGACCTCGAGCACTGACAGCTCGACCCCGGCGCGAGCGAAGTACAAGAATGCCGCCGCGGTCAGGGCTTCGAAGTAGGTCGGCGGCGAGAAGCCTCCGGCCGCAGCCGCGTCGACCACCTCGCCGAGCAGATCGCCCAAGTGGCCACGGTCGATGGCGGCGCCATCGATCCGCAGCCGCTCCTCGACGTCTTCGAGGTGCGGCGAGGTGTAGAGGCCGGTGCGCTTGCCGCTCGCATGCGCGATCGCCGCCAGCAGCGCCGCGGTCGATCCTTTGCCGTTGGTCCCCGCAATCAGCACGCAAGGCACGCGGTGGTGGGGCGACCCGAGGGCCGAGAGCAGGCGTTCGATGCGCTCGAGGCCGAGCTTCATCCCCCACATCTCGAGGCCGCCGAGGATCTCGGCGGCGGTCTTCCTCGAACCGCTCAGGACCGCACCCGGCGCCCGCGATCACCGCGCCAGATGGCGCAGCGCGCGGCTCAGCGTGTCTTTGAGCTCGGTTCGCGGCACCACCAGATCGAGGAAGCCGTGCTCGAGCAGGAACTCGCTGGTCTGGAAACCCTCGGGCAAGCTCTCACCAATGGTCTGCTGGATCACCCGCGGGCCCGTGAACCCGATCAGCGCGCCCGGTTCGGCGATGTTGAGGTCGCCGAGCATCGCGAACGACGCGGTGACCCCGCCGGTCGTCGGATCGGTGAGGATCGACAGGTACGGCAGCCCGGCTTCTCGAAGCTCTGCGAGCGCGCTCGCGACTTTCGCCATCTGCATCAGCGACAGCGCTCCCTCCTGCATCCGCGCTCCGCCCGAGGCCGACACCACCACCAGCGGCCAGCCACGGCGCACCGCTTCCTCGGCGGCGCGCGCAATTTTCTCGCCAACCACCGAGCCCATCGAACCGCCCATGAACCGGTAGTTCATCACGCACAGCGCTACCGGGATGCTCGAGATCTCTCCCAGCACCACGGTCACCGCGTCGCGCACGGACTCGCGCTTCTGGTAGTTGCGCAGGCGCTCCGCATAGGGCAGCGAATCACTGAACTGGAGCGGGTCGGACGGCTCCAGACCGGACCACAGCTCTCGGCCGCGGCCGTCGTCGAGGATTTGTCGGATTCGCTCGGGGACATCGAGTCGGAAGTGGTACCCGCACTTCGGGCAGATCCGGGCGTTGCGGTCCAGTTCCTTGGCGTAGATGACTTCGCGACAGCCTTCGCAACGAACCCACAGGCCATCGGGGATGCCGCCCCCACGACGCTCTTGGATCGCCTTGGGTTTGCGAGTTTTCTTGAACCAGGCCATCAACTCGACCACCAGAGATTCGGGCACGATCGCGGCCGGCGGGCGCGCCGCACCAGCTTTCGAGGCCCTGCCAACTCGGGACGAGACCGCGCGAAGGATCGAGCCTATCCCAAGCCCGACGCCCTATCTCGAAGCCCAAGCCCGACGCCCAATCTCGAAGCCCAATCTCGAAGCTCGGATCGGGTGTCGAGGTAGGGTTGTCGAGGTAGGGTTGTCGAGGCAGGGTTGTCGAGGCAGGGTTGTCGAGTCAGAGGCAGGGTTATCGAGTCAGCGGTGCCGGTCGGCGCGCCGATCTATGATCAACGGGGAAGGGCCAGGGTCCCAGGAATGCCGAATCCAGCACGCCGCCGACAGCTCCGCCGGTGGTGATCCTCGGCATCGACCCGGGCAGCCGCCACACCGGCTTCGGGGTTGTCCGGCGCACTGGCTCGCGTCTCGAGGCGCTCGCCCACGGACGGCTGAGCACGGCCAGCGCGACATCGGCGCAGCGGCTATTCGAGCTGTTCTCGGGGGTCGACGAGCTGGTCGAGAAGCACCGCCCCGACGGCGCCGCGATCGAGAGCCTGTACCACGGCGTCAACAGTCGGTCTCTGATCGTGCTCGCCCAGGCCCGCGGAGTCATCCTCGCGGCGCTATCGCGGCACGGACTCGAGCCACGCGAGTTATGCCCCTCCGAGGTCAAGAGCGCGGTCACCGGCAACTGTCGCGCCGACAAACGGCAGGTA
>JAQBHE010000309.1:0-5656 GCA_032128015.1 Holophagae bacterium | reverse complement strand
CGAACTGGAGGCGGAGACCCTCGTGGCTCTCCGAGGTTTGGACGCTGTCGACGCTCAAGCCGCTGGTGGCGCCGAAGCGAAGCAAGCTGGACAGGATTGCTCCGTCTCCCGGATTCGGCCGCCAGGTGATCGAGCCGTCGTCGCCGCGCACCAAGCGGCTCTCCGGCCGATCGTCCGGGTGCCCGTCATCCTCTGCGTGTTCGGGATCTGCCGCCTCGTGATCATCAGCATGTTCGTGAGCCGCCGCTGGTTCTGTGGCCTCGCTCGGCACCCCGGCCGCGACCGCGATGCCATGACGGTAGACCAAAGCACCGCCGAGATCGGCGGTGCGCACCAGCAGGCCGCAAGCGATGACCGCGATTCCCAGGGCTGCCCAGCCAAGTCCGTGCCCCAGGCGTGGCGGACGCCGAAGCCAGTGGCCGGCCACCGAGAGAACGGCGACCATCGAAAGGGCGATGGTGGTGTAGAACGACCAGTCGTCGTGGGTGGCGATCCGCGGCTGGAGCTCTGCGGCCAGGCCGACCAGGCTGTCTTCCGCACGCTCTCCGAAATAGCGGGCCGCGAAGGCGCCGAGTAGGGCCAAGATGTACAGGCAGGTGGCGGCCGGACGGGTCCATTCGAGCTTGCTCGCGAGCGGCCGGATCTTCCGGCCGATCCGTCCCGCGACATCGACCAGCAAGGCGATCGGCAGGAGGGCGATCGGGAAGTGGACGATCGCCGGATGGAGGTTCGGGAGGGCGCTGGCTTCGAGCAGAACGTTCAACTTCGTCGTGTCCTACTTGTCGTGAGCGCGCGACGACCAATGGATGTGGGCGATCCGCCAGCCGTCCTTGACGTGCTGGAGCACCACCGTCTCGACTCCCGTGGAGTCGATCTCACGGTCCTGGTACTTTCCGGTGGTGCGGGATCGGGTCATCACCCAGGCGACGTCGCCGACGATCTGCTTCGCCTGCTCGAGGACCTCAAGGGTGGTGGCGGCGGAGAAGGCCATGTCGCCGTGTAGGTGATGGGAGCCGTACTCCGCGACGGTCTCGGCTCCGCCGCTCTCGTAGATCGCCGCCTCTGGGAGCAGCAGCGCGAGGGCTGCTTCGTGGTTCTGGGACTTCAACGCGGCGTGGAAATCGGCCACCACCTGGGCGGGCTGCGGTCCGTGGGCGATTGCCGGGCTGGTCGCCACGAGTGCCACGATGATCGCTGCGATTGTGCCGAAGGCTCGAGAGCTGTTCGATCGGTTCTTGTCCATAGGTCCTCTCCTTACAGTTTGTAGGCAACGGTGCCTGGTGGGTGGTCATACCAGCCGGGATCCTGGTCGTAGCTTGCGAGCCGGTCGCGCACCTTGACCATGGTGAACATTCCGCCCATTTCGATGTTCCCGAAAGGACCGACGCCCGCCATCATCGGCAGGGTGTTTGCGGGACCCTTCATGTGCTGCGAGTGGTCCTGATGCTCGGCCATTCCCTTCTCGCCCATCGCCATGTAGCCGGGTAGGAGCTGGCGGATCTTGGATTCGAGCTTGCGCTGGTCTACACCGAGGGTGTTCGGCACGTTGTGACCCATTGCGTTCATCGTGTGGTGCGACTTGTGGCAATGAAGCGGCCAGTCGCCGGGAACGTCTGCGACCCATTCCATGTCGCGCGTGCTGCCCACCGGCACCGCGACCGTTGAGTGTGGGGATTGGGCGGATTCCGGGATCGGGCCGCCGTCGGTACCGGTGACGTGGAAGGCGTAGCCGTGAAGGTGCATCGGATGCTGGTTCATGCCCAGGTTGCCGATCCGCACCCGAATCCGGTCGCCGGTCTTCACAACCAGCGAATCGATCGCCGGGAACACCTTGCCGTTGATCGTGAAGATGTTGAAATCGAGCATCACCGACGGATCGGGCCTGTAAGTGCCGGGATGGATCGCCCACTCATGCAGCAAGAGCACGAAGTCGCGATCGATCTTGCGCGGCGGTCGCTTGGGGTGGACCACGAACACTCCCATCATGCCGACCGCCATCTGCACCATCTCGTCGGCGTGGGGGTGGTAGAGCAGGGTGCCGTGATTGATCAGCGGGAACTCGTAGACGTAGGTCTCGCCGGGGCCGATGTGTGGTTGGGTCAAGCCACCCACACCATCCATGCCGTTGGGCAAGAAGACCCCATGCCAGTGGATCGTGGTGTGCTCGGGAAGCTCGTTGGTGACCAGGATGCGCACCCGATCGCCCTCGACCGCCTCGATGGTCGGTCCCGGTGACGAGCCGTTGTAGCCCCACACCTTGACCTTCATCCCCGGCGCGAACTCCTGCTCGAATTCTTGCGCGATGAGGTGAAACTCCTTGACCCCGTTTTTCATCACGTAGGGCAGGGTGCTGCCGTTGATCGTGGTGGTCGGGGTGTAGGGCAGGGCTCCCGACCTCGTGGGATGGTCCTCGCCGGTTGTCCGAGCCGAGATCGGCTTGGCTCCTGCGAAAGCACTGCTTAGGAGGGCGCCGATTCCGGTCGAGCCGAGCAGATTTCGTCGGGTGATCATGGGGACTCTCCTCCAGGTTCGTAAGCATCGGGCAGGCTGCCGCCCAGGGCTTTCTTCAACTCGGCCTTGGTCTGGTGGTAGTCGCGAACGGCTTCGATGTAGGACTGGTAGGCGTCGTACTCCTGCTGCTTCGCCAGGATCAGGTCGAAGGCGCCGACCAGCATGAAGTTGTACTGCTCCTGGGTGAGCTGGACGGTGCGTTCGCGGAGCGGGATCACGACTTCACGGTAGTGTTTCGCGAGGTCGTGCTGGAGTACCAGGCGGTCGCGGAGCTCGCGGACCTCGGAGCGGATCGCGATCGCCAGCCCTTCCAGACGATGTTCCGCCTGTTCGAGCTCCGAGCGCAGCCTCAAGAGAGTCGCCTGGCCGCGGTCGAAGATCGGCAGCTGGACATCGAGCGTGGGGCCGAGGAACCAGGTGTCTCCTTCCCGCTCGCCGTCGACACCGATGTTCGCGCTCAACAGATAGCGCCACTTTTTCTTGATGCCGAGTGCCAGAGCCTTCGCCTCGACGGTCTTGCCCAGCGCCTCCAGATCGAGGCGCCGGTCGATCGCTCGCGCTTCGAGGTGGTCGAGTGCGATCTCGGTACCGGGCAGTTCTGGGAGCCGCCTCGTTGAGGTCCAGTGGATCTGTGAGCCCCACAATCCGAGGGCGCGGTTGAGCCGTTCTCGACTCGCCACCGCTCGCCCTTCGGCGCGGGCGAGCTCGACGCGGGCGCCTTCGTAGAGTCCCTGCTCGCGGGCGACCTCGAGATCGCTGGCATTCCCCGCCTGACGCAGCCGGAGCGCCAGCTCGTACGAAGCCTCAGCCGAATCGCGGATGAGCTTTCTCATGTCCACCAGCTGCGCTGCTGCGACCGCTTCGAGCCAGGCCATCTCGGCGTCGGCGGCATGGGCGAGTACCGCGTCGGCGACCCGCAGCTGGGTGCGCTCGAACTGGGTCTCGGCCAAGCGCTTGCGGGCCGGCCGAACCAAGAGATCGAGGAAGTTCTCGACCAGTCCGAGGTCGAGCCGTGTCTTGTCGGGTCCTTGATTCGGGAACCTCGTCGACGAGTGCAGGATCGGGTTCGCGGCCAGCCCGGCCTGGATCACCTCGGCTTTGGAGATCCCGAGCTCTTGGTACTCGGCTCGGAGGTCTCGGTTGTTCATGAGCGCGATCTGGATCGCGCGATCGAGCGTCAGGTCGCCCTCGAGCAGGCTCGAGATCGTGGCCTCCGCAGGCATGGGCTCGTCGGTGATCGTCTGGGAGCGCTCCGTCACCAGCGATTGGACTGCGGAGAAGCCAACGTCGTGGGTGGCGCTCTGGCAGCCAGATCCCCACAGAACCGCGGTCATCACCACCGCGAGCGCGAGCGCTGGTCGTCGCGAGGTCGCGGACGGGGGGAACCGGATCATCGCTCGCCATCCCGATGTGGCTTGCGGGCCACCCATGTCATTCCGCATATCGGGCATTCGCCCGGCTCATGTTGATGGACTTCGGGGTGCACCGGGCAGGTGTATTCGAGCGCCTCGACGGCAGGCACGGCGGCGACGGAAGGTGTCTGGGCTTGATGCGCTTCGTGCCCGGTCAGAGGGGCGGACGGGGGCGGCGGGTGGACATGGACGTCGTGAGCACCAGCAGGCTCGGTCGTCGGCGCCGGCTTGGCGATCTCGGGGGCCTTTCCAATCGATTCGACGTGGCTGGCGTGGTCCGTCGGAGCGGGTAGGTCGCCGTGGCCGGCGTGCTCGGGGCCGGACTCGGGGGCGGCGACGCTCGGCTCGGGGGAGGTCGTGTCGGGTCCGGCGGCGAAGTGGGAGAGCGGGAACTGGTAGGCGGATTCTCGAGCGCGAGGGCTGGCGGCGCTGCTGGAATCGGGAGCCGCGGTCTCGACCACGATCGAGCACGCTGCGAGTGCTATGGGCACCAACGCCACCAGGGCCCAGGTTGTCGATTCGCGAGGGTTGAAGAATTTCTTCGGGTATTGCGGGGACATCGGCAAGAGGCCTCCTGAGAGCGGGGAGAAAAGATGACGACGGGGTGCTCGGAGCACGCGTCAGCCGGCCTGAGAACAGGCGGCGGGTGCGCCGGATACGGCGACTACTGGTGAGCGAGCCGGCGCCCCATCGAGGGCCGGCCGCGACTCAGCCGAGTCTCAAACCAGCAGGACGCAGTGGAGCTCGAGGAGAGCCCCGGTGCGATGCTGTTGAAGTCGCGGGACGAAGGTTCCGTCGATGTCTGCTCTTGGCGAGACCGCGATCAAAGCGGCGGGCACCGGCGTCGAACCCTGCGACTTGACCCGAGTCTCGAGCTGGCTCTGGGCGGAAGCCGAGAGCAATGTCGGCCCGATACCGCAACAGTCGCGATCGGATGAAGAGAAGCCACTTCGAGGCGTCTCCGACCCGTCGCAATGGGCGGTCCCGTGGCCGGTTTCTTGCGCTACGTTCAGGGAGCCGCGGTGGCCAGCCGAGCGTGCCGAGTTGCTTGTCGATCCGAATAGCGTGCCTGCACAGCAGGGAGCGAGGGCGAAGCACGGAGCCGCGACAAGCCCAGCGGCCAGCAGCAGGACGATCGGCAATACCACCGAGAGACGACAACTCTTCACCGAAGCAGTGTTTGCTAGATGATTCGGCATTGTCAAGCGCTCGCCCGCCAAAAGCACGGACTCTACCGGGGTATTCCCTGATCACAGTTCAGGCCCGATCCTGCTAGCGTTGACGCCATGAGTCACTCACATCCGAAGGGTCAGCCGGAGGCGTCGATGCGACGTGATCCGGTGTGCGGAATGGCGGTGACCGAGAGCACGAAGCACCGCGCGAGTCACGAGGGTCGCGAGGTCTTGTTCTGCTCGGCGCGTTGCCGCGAGAAGTTCCTCGCCAACCCGGACGCCTTCGGCGAGTCGCAGCCTGCCGGAGAAGCGGGAGCGGGAGCAGTGCCGGAGGCACCGGCAGCGGCTCGACTGCCGTCGGACAGCGGCGGCGGGTATACCTGCCCGATGCACCCCGAGGTCCGCCAGGAGGGCCCGGGGAGCTGCCCGAAATGCGGCATGGCTCTCGAGCCCCTGATGCCCGGCAGCAGCGGCTCGAGGACCGAGTGGACCTGCCCGATGCACCCGGAGATCGTCCAGGATGAGCCGGGCAATTGCCCGATCTGCGGCATGGCCCTGGAG
>JAQBHE010000308.1:0-3260 GCA_032128015.1 Holophagae bacterium | reverse complement strand
CCCGGTGTGGACCGAGGAGAATCCGCGAGTGCGCCGCGGTCAGCTCGTCGAGCTGGAGGTCAAGAGCCGGGTCTTCGGCGAGTCCCGGCGCGCCCGGGTCTACCTGCCGGCGCGGCGCCGTCGCAACCGCCGCCACCCGTTGCTGATCGTTCACGATGGCGAGGACTACCGGATCTACGCGAGATTGGTCACCGTGCTCGATAACTTGATCGAGGAGCTCGAGATCGAGCCGCCGGTGGTGGCGATGATCCAGTCGCCTGCGCGGCTGCGCGAGTACGGGGCTGATCCCAGGCACAGCGACTTCCTGGTTGACGAGCTGCTCCCCGAGCTCGAGGCCGAGCTGCCGGTGCGTCGCGATCCGGCCTCGCGCGCTCTGATGGGCGCGAGTTTCGGGGCGGTGGCGACGCTGGCCGCCGCCTGGCATCGCCCCGGGGTTTTCGGCCGCCTGCTGCTGCAATCGGGCTCGTTCGCTTTCAGCGACCTCGGCAGCCGCCACCATCGCGGCCGGGTGTTCGACCCGGTGGTCGAGTTCATGCGCCGCTTCCGCGAGGCGCCGGGAACGCCCGCCGAGAGGATGTTCGTCAGCTGCGGGGTCTACGAGTCGCTGATCTACGAGAATCGCTCGCTGGTGCCGCTGCTCCAGAGCACCGGCATGGATGTCCGCTACGTCGAGTCGCGCGATGGCCACAACTGGGAGAACTGGCGCGACCGCTTGCGCGAGGGGCTGTCGTGGTTGTTCCCGGGTCCACTGTGGATGGTCTACGAGTGAGCGCTTGGGCGCCCGCCGAGGTGAACCTGGGCTGCTAGAATCCGCGCCCCAATTCCGGGATTCCCGGATTTCTAAGCACCGAGGTAGTTTTCTTGGCCGACATCACACGCAGAATCGGGCTTTCGCTCGGCGCCGACCTGTGCTGGCCGATCTGTTACGAAGAGATCGTCAAGCGCCTCGACTTGGCGCTGCCGATTGGCGGTGACACGGTTCGTTTCGCGGTCGATCGGGTGACCATCGAACCGTTCAGTTTGCGCCAAGGGTGCGACTACGCAGTGGTCCTCGACCGCCTGACCCACTGGTACAAGACCAGCCGCGAGTGGATCAAGAAGGCGGTGCTGATGGACGGGTTGTACGTCCTCAACAACCCTTGGTCGATCCAGTCGATGGAGAAGCAGACCACCTACTGCGCGATGATGAAGCTCGGCCTGCCGGTACCCGACACCTGGATCGTGCCACCGAAGTCCTATGAGCCGACGCCCGATCTCGAGCCCACGCTGCGCCGGTACGCGCGGATGTTCGACCTCGGCGCCGTCGGCCGCGAGCTCGGATATCCGCTGTACATGAAGCCGTTCGACGGCGGCGCCTGGGTCGGGGTCGAGAGGATCGAGAACGAAGAGCAGCTGCGAGAGTTGTACGAGAAGAGCTCGACGCGGCTGATGCACCTGCAACAGGCGGTCGAGGGCTGGGATCTGTTCGTGCGCGCGATTGGCGTCGGACCCCAGGTACGGGCGGTGCGTTACGACCCGGCAGCGCCGCTCCACGATCGCTATCAGCTGGACCGCGGGTTCCTCAGCGCCGACGAAGAGTCCTTGCTCGCCGACATGACCCTGACCATCAACACCTTCTTCGGCTGGGACTTCAACTCTTGCGAGACGTTGCGCAGTCACGGTGAGTTCCGTCCGATCGACTTTGCCAACGGCTGCCCGGACTCGCAGGTCACCAGCCTCCACTACCACTTTCCGTGGCTGGTGATGGCGCTGGTTCGCTGGAGCCTGTTTGTGGCCGCGACCAGGCGGCCGATGCGCAAGGGGTTCGACTGGGATCCCTACTACGAGGTGGCCGAGCGCGACCTGCCGTACCGCGATCGTCTCGCCGCCTACGCCGGGATCGCGCGCAAACGTCTGCAGGCCGACCGCTTCGAGGAGTTCTGCCAGGTCCACCTCGGCCACCTCGACGAAGTGGCGTACGAGTTCTTCGGCTCGGAGCGTGCGCGCGAGGCGGTGCGGCTCAAGGTCGGGGCGCTCTACCCCGAGCACGAGGTCGATGAGTTCTCCGAGCGGTTCCTCGGGCGCATCCAGCAGTGGCGCGAACAGGAGGGCCAGCCGGCGCGGATCGCCGGGGGCGATCCGCCGGCGGCGGCCGGAGACGGCGCATGAAGCTGGTGACCCACTGGCAGTCCCGGCATCTTCAGCGCTCGGTGTCGATTGCGCGCTGGGGTCATCACGGCGTGCCGGTGCTGCTGTTCCCGACCGCTGGCGGCGACGCCGAGGAAGCCGAGCGGTTCTTGATGGTGCGGGTGCTCCACGACTTGATCGATTCCGGGCGGATCAAGCTCTACTCGTGCGACAGCGTCGCCGGCCGCGCGTGGACGTCTGCCGAGGGCACGCCGCGTCATCGCTCGTGGGTGCAGAACCAGTTCGACCGGTTCGTCTACGAAGAGCTGGTGCCGGCGATCCACCACGACTGCGGCGGCCCGCTCGAGATCATCGCCGCCGGCGCTTCGATCGGCGCATTCAACGCGCTGGCGAGCGTCTGCCGGCATCCCGACGCCTTCAAGACCGCGATCTGCCTCTCCGGCACCTACGACCTCAGCCGTTGGCTCGATGGCGACTGGAATCCCGACTTCTACTTCTCGTCGCCGCTGCACTATCTGCCCGAGCTCAGCGAGGGCGAGCAGCTCAACCGGCTGCGCCAGCGCTTCGTGCTGCTAGCGACCGGGGAGGGACAATGGGAGGACCCGAGCCAGTCGTGGCGCGCGGCATCGGTGCTCGGCGCCCGCGGCATCCCCAACCGCGTTGACCCCTGGGGACCGAACTACGACCACGACTGGACGACCTGGCGCGCGATGCTGCCGAAGTACCTGGGCGAGCTCGCGTAGGTCCGGCGACAAGCTGGCGCCGCAGGAATCGTCTCGCCGTCCGATCAAGAAAGGTCGAGATCCATTTGCGGCAGGTCGGACTGGCACCGCCTTGTGCCTTTCCGAACGTAGCGCCCGGCTGCGGGCGCGCCGAGACTTGGGCGGCCGAGTGAGGAGATGTTGGGGCGTGCACCATTGCTGCGATAGGCAGCGACATCGAGCGGACGCTGCATGGGTCTCGTTCCGAAGCGGTCGGATTGCCAGCGTTTCTCGCTCGTTCGTCGGCCGCCCAAGCTCGGCCGCTACGTTCAGAAGGAGTCCGAAGCCTTCGAGGTGCGAGGCACTTCGGTCCTTGCTGCTGGCAGCGGCTGCCATTCAGCGGGCGCTCGAGAGCGCACTCCGTGTGACGCC
>JAQBHE010000307.1:0-5064 GCA_032128015.1 Holophagae bacterium | reverse complement strand
CTCGGAGATGAGCTTCTCGTCGTAGTCGGCCCATCCCGATCGGGGCAGGCCGAACAGGCGCAGGCGCTCCTCGAAGCTCCGCGCGGGGTCGGGGTCGGGGTCGAGGAAGATGTGCCGGTGGTTGAACGCCGCGATCGGCTTGATGCGGCGCGACTGCAGCATGCCGTTGCCGAAGACGTCGCCAGACATGTCGCCGATGCCGACCACGGTCGTGTCCTCGTTTTCGATGTCGCACGGGCCGTCCTCGGCGCCAGATTCATGAACGGCTCCGGGGTCGGCAGGCACCCTTCCTCGAGCCATCTCGGAGAAGTGCCGCTTCACCGACTCCCAGGCGCCGCGCGCCGTGATCCCCATCTCCTTGTGGTCGTACCCGGCAGAGCCGCCCGACGCGAAGCCGTCGCCGAGCCAGAAGCCGTACTCGGCGGCGATCCCGTTCGCGAGGTCGGAGAACGTCGCGGTGCCCTTGTCGGCGGCCACCACCAGATACGGATCGTCGCCGTCGTGGCGCACCAGGCCCGGAGGCGACACGATGCTCTGACCGACGATGTTGTCGGTGAGGTCGAGCAGACCACGGATGAACACGCTGTAGCTCTCGACCACCTCCGCCTGCCACGCTTCACGATCAGAGCTTTCGGGTAGCCGCTTCGCCACGAAGCCGCCCTTGGCGCCCACCGGCACGATCACTGCGTTCTTCACGGTCTGCGCCTTCATCAAGCCGAGGACCTCGGTGCGAAAGTCCTCGCGACGCTCCGACCAGCGGATGCCGCCGCGCGCCACCAGGCCGCCGCGCAGGTGGATCGCCTCGACCCGTGGACTGGCGACGAAGATCTCGCAGTACGGGGCCGGTTTCGGCAGCCGGAGGATTCGCTGCGAGTCGATCTTGAGCGACAGGTACGACTTGGCGTCGCCTGACGCCGTGGTCTGGTAGTAGTTGGTGCGCAGGGTGGCGCGAATGACGTTGCGAAAGCGGCGAATGATCCGGTCTTCATCGGGGTGGGTGACCGCTTCCAGCCGGCGCTCGATCTCGCCCGACAGCTCCTCGGCTCGCGCCGGGTCGCGCGGCCGGTCGGGGTCGAAGGACTCCTGGAATAGCTCGACCAGGAGCCGCACGATCTCGGGGTTGCGCGCCAGCGTTCCTTCCATGTACGTCTGGCTGAACGGGATGCGCACCTGGAGCAGGTATTTGCAGTAGGCGCGCAGGATCGTCACCTCGCGGGCAGCGAGACGGGCGGAGAGCACCAGACGGTTGAAGCCGTCGTTCTCCATGGCTCCGAGCCACACCAGACCCAGCACTTCGTGAAAGGTGGCGCGGATCTCCTCGAGGTCGGTGGGCTTGGCGTCGCGCAGCGATAGCGCGAACTCGCGAATCCACACCGGGTCGTCGCGTTCGGCGATCCGAATGGGATAGGGGATCTCGTCGATCACCACCAACCCCATGTTTTCGAGCATCGGCAAGACGCTGGAGAGCGGCGCTGGCGGCCCGGAGACGTAGACCTTGAGCCGGGCCTCGTCCGGGCGCGCCTCGGGCGGCCGGTACAAGTTGAGCTCGGGCCGCCCGGTCTCGAGACAGCGGTCGATGCAGCCAATGTCGAAGGCCGCGGTGTGCTCGTTGGCATGGTCCTGGTAGCCGCTCGGGAAGGCGTGCGCGAAGCGACGAAGGGTGGCGAGGCCCTGCTCCTCGCCGTGCTCGTCGACCAGCGCGGCTTGCAAGCGGTCGGACCATGATCGGGTGGCCGCGACCAGCTGGCGCTCGACTGCCGCTTCGTCGACGTCGAGAGCCTCGTCGGGTCGGGTCTTGAGGATGAAGTGGAGCCGCGCCAGCGTCGAGTCGGTGACGTGGGTGTAGAACGCCGCCAGCTCGCCGTGGTAGGCGGCGGTGAGGATGTCGCGAAACTGCAGGCGCAGTGCGGTGTCGTAGCGATCCCGTGGCACGTAGACCAGGCACGAGACGAAACGCTGGAACGGATCGCGGCGGGTGAACAAGGCGGTGCGCTGGCGCTCCTGGAGGGCGACGATCCCCATCGCGATCTCGGCGAGTCGCTCTTCGGTGATCTGGAACAGCTCGTCGCGCGGATACGACTCGAGGACGTGGAGCAGTGCCTTGCCGTCGTGGCTGCGCGGCAGGTATCCCGAAGCGGCGATCACCTTCGCCACCTTGCGGCGCAGCAACGGGATGTTGCGGTTGCTGGTGGAGTACGCGGTCGAGGTGAACAGCCCGACGAACACCCGCTGGCCGACCACCCGGCCCTGGGCGTCGAAGGTCTTGACGGCGAGGGCGTCGAGATGCACCGGCCGGTGCACCGTCGAGCGCAGGTTGGCCTTGGAGATGATCAGCAGCTCCGGCCGGCGAAGGAAGCCGCGCGCTTGCTCGGGCATCGGAGCGAGCCGCCGCACCTTGTCGAAGATCGTCACCGCCTCGTCGCGGAGGATGCCGAGTCCTCGTTGGGGGAGCACTCGCGCCATTTCGTCGACGCCCTCGCCTTCGAAGCGGTACTCGCGAAAGCCCAAGAAGGTGAAGTGGTCGCCGCTGATCCACTCGAGGAAGGCGATTCCCTCGGCGATCTCGTCGGCGGGCAGGGCCGGCGGGTCCGCCCGCAGATCCGCGATCAGCTCGCGGCACTGTTGCTGCATCTTCGGCCAGTCTTCGACCGCGGCGCGGACATCGGCGAGCACGGCGAGCAGTCGCTCGGCAATTGCGCCGTGGACCTCGGTCGGTTGCTCGCTGACTTGGAGGTGCATCACCGACTCCGCGCGTGTCCCCTGACGCTCGTCGCCGGGTTCGAGGAGCTCGATCAACCGACCGTCGTCGTCGCGAACCACGCGCAGCACCGGGTGAATCACCAGGTGAACCACGTTCTCCAGCTCTTGAAGCGCCGCCACCGCGGAGTCGACCAGGAACGGCATGTCGTCGTTGACGATCTCGACGACCGTGTGGGAACAGCGCCAGCCGTGACTCTCGGACCGCGGATTGGAGACCCGCACCTTTGGGGCCCCGAGCGGACGGTGCTCGACGAGGCCCCAGAGGGTGAGTGCGGCGCCGAACAGATCGTGGGGTGACTCGGTGATGATGTCGTCGGGCGGGACGTAGCGGTAGAACTGGCGGACGAACCGCTCCGCGGGCCCCGCGCGATCCTCGTCGAGACGCTGGCGCACCAGCTCGACGACGCGCTCGATCAGCTCGGACTTGAGCTTGGACTTGGAGCTGCTGCTGGCCATTCGGCTTGGGCGGTTGCGAGCCTGCGCCGGCCCGCGGTCGGTGCCGCTGCAGGTCCGGACAAGAGCCCGTGGGACTCTACTCCACGATGCGCAGGCGGGATGCCGGCCGCGGGCCGTCATCGGTCGCGCCGGCAGTGTCGCCAGCGTTCGCGGCTGCGCCGACGTTCTCGGCTGCGCCGGCGTTTTTGGCTTCGCCGACGCCGCGCTCCAGAGCCTCGATCTCGGCGCTCGAGTAGAGCCGGCCCTGGTTCATGCCTCCGCACATCCGAGCGGTCTCGTCCCAGCGTTCGCGCTTCTCGAGGACCTTGGTCCAGAAGGGGAAGGTCCGACATTGGCGGGGCCGGTCGGCGTAGATCGTGCAGCCTTGGTCCCAGAACACGCAGGCTCGGTCCGCTCGCTCGGTCAAGGCAAGGCGCCGCCCGACCTGTCGCAAGTAGCGCCGGCCGAAGTCGTCGAGGGCGAGTCCGAGGTGATGGGCAATGCGCCGGATCTCGCGGCGGTCGACCCACACGTAGCCCTCCTGGCGGCAGCAAGCGCCGCAGCCGTGGCATTCGAAACACAGACCTTGGCTGCGCCAGTCGGCGGTTGCGGTCACTGCTAGCTGCGACCGGGTTTGCCGAGCAACTCGTCGGCGATGATCCGCTGCATGATCTCCGACGTGCCCTCGAAGATCTTGGTCAGCCGCGCGTCGCGCCAGAAGCGCTCTACCGGGTAGAGAGTGGTGTAGCCGGCGCCGCCCAGGATCTGCAACGCCTCGCTGCACACCCGCTCCGACATCTCGGCCGCGAAGTACTTGACCATTGCAGCGCTCTGTGCGGCCGGTTCGCCGCTGTCGATCTGTTGACACACCGAGTACAGAAGCTGCCGCGCCGCCTCGATCTCGGTCGCCATCGTCGCGATCTTGAAGCGGATCGCCTGGAACTCGGCGATCGGGCGCCCGAACTGCACTCGTTGCTTGGCGTAAGCGATCGCCTCCTCGAGCGCGCCGCGGGCGGCGCCGATCGAGCGCGCCGCGGTGTGGGCGCGCGCGGTCTCGAGTCCGCGGGTCATACCGTAGAACGCTCGTCCTTCGTTGTCCGCGGTGCGTTTTTGAACCGGCGCCCGGACGTGGTCGAAGTGCAACTCCCAGGTCTTCCAGCCGAAGTAGCCGATCTTGGGGATCGGGCTGCCGGTGACTCCGGAGGGCAGCTCGCCACGTGGCTTCTCGACCACGATCGAGGTCAGACCGGCGTGGCGCTTCGCCGGGTCGAGGGCGCCGGTTCGCGCGATCACCTGGATGAAGTCGGCGCCGTCGGCGAAGGTGCACCAGTACTTGCTGCCGGTGATCACCCACTCGTCGCCCTCGCGCTCGGCGCGGCACTGGATCGCGGCGATGTCCGATCCCGCTTCCGGCTCGGACATCGCGAGCGCCCCGAGGTAGCGGCCCTCGGCCATCCGCTCGACCTTCAGCCGGCGCTCGTCGCCGTCGCCGGGGATCGCGCGGTAGAAGTTGTTGCCGCGGGCGATCAGGCTCGCGACGCTCATCCAGCCGCGCGCCAGTTCTTCGGCTACCAAGCAGTACTCAAAGGCGCCGAGCCCGGAGCCTCCGTACTCCTCCGGGATGGTGATCCCGAAGTACCCGAGCTCGCCGAGCCGCGCGATCAGCGAGTCGGGGATCAGCCCCTTCTCGGGGTCGAGGCGGTTGGCCGCCGGCAGCACCTCTTCGAGGGTGAACTTGCGCGCCGCGGCCTGGAGCAGGCGGCGCTCTTTGGTCAGATAGCCAGCGTTAGGAGTGGTCATAGGTCGGCTCCGAACGTGGCGCCGAGAACGGCGCCACGTGTTCCGAACGTAGCGGCCGACTTCAGGCGG
>JAQBHE010000306.1:0-6236 GCA_032128015.1 Holophagae bacterium | reverse complement strand
GTCGCCCCGCGCCCCCGGGTCCGCCCGCGCCCGCGGGTCCCCCCGCGCCCGCGCCCCGGCGGATCGTCGCCTTCGACCGTCAACGGCTGGAGGTGGCGGTGGTGGAGCGAGCGCGGCTCGAACCCGACGAAGCGCCACGGGCCGGCCCGTGCCTGGTGGTCGAGCGTCACAGCACCACCGTGGTCGAGAGAGGCTGGACGGTTCGCGCCGACCCTTCGGGAGCCCTGATCCTGGAGTTTCCGATCCTCGAGCTTCCGCTCCTCGAGCCCTGAAGCGGCGACCGCCTTCAGCTGGCCTTGGCGGCGCTCCCGAGCTCCTCGACCGCCAGCTCACCGGCGGCGTAGCGTGCGCGCAGCACCTTCTTGTCGAACTTGCCGACGCTGGTTTTCGGGACCTCGGAGATCAGCGCGAAGCGCTCTGGCAACCACCACTTGGCGACTCGGGTGGAGAGGAAATCGCGGAGGTCGGCGGAGGTCGCCTTGGCGTTGGGCTTGAGCACCACGCAGGCCAGCGGACGCTCGTCCCAGCGCTCGTCGGGGACGCCGACCACCGCCGCCTCGATCACTTCGGGATGCGCCATCAACTCGTTCTCGAGGTCGACCGACGAGATCCACTCGCCGCCGGACTTGATGACGTCCTTGGCGCGGTCGGTGATCTGGATGAAGCCGTTGGCGGCCACCGAGCCGACGTCGCCGGTACGCAGCCAGCCGTCGTGGAACTTCGCCGGATCGGGGTCGAGATAGTAGGAGCCGGTGACCCACGGTCCCCTCACTTCGATCTCTCCCACCGCCTCGCCGTCCCACGGCAGCACTTCGCCCTGGTCGTCGACGATCCGCAGGTCGACGCCGTGGAGGATGCGGCCGGTCTTGACCCGCCAGTCCATCGCCTCGGCGGCCGGGACTCCGCGCGGCGGGTATGCCATCGCGCCCAGCGGGCTGGTCTCGGTCATCCCCCAGCCCTGGATGATCGGCACCCCGTAGCGCTTCTCGAAGGTCTCCATGAGCGAGCGCGGCACCGCCGAGCCGCCGCACAGCACGCGACGGAACGACGAGAAGTCGACCTCGTGGCTCTCGGCGTAGCGCAGCACCTCGTTCCAGATCGTCGGCACCGCACCGCTCAGAGTCGGGCGCTCGGAAGTGATGATCCGGCACAGCGGCTCGGCCTGGAGGAAGCGATCGGGCATCACCATGTCGGCTCCGACCATCCAGCAGACATGGGGCAGACCCCAGGCGTTGGCGTGGAACATCGGCACGATCGCCAGCACCCGGTCCTGTTCACTGACCGCGAGCGCCGCACCCGAGGCGATGCCGAAGGCGTGGAGCACCGACGAGCGGTGGCTGTAAACCACTCCCTTGGGGTTGCCGGTGGTGCCGCTGGTGTAGCACATCGCGGCGGCGCTTCGCTCGTCGAGCTCGGGCCAATCGTAGGTGGTCGGCTGGCCGTCGAGCAGCTTGTGATACCGGTGGACCTTGGCGCCGGTGGCTTCGAGCACGCTGGCATCGCCGTCGCCGATGACCACGAAGTGCTCGACCGTGGTGAGGTCTCGGGCGACCCGGCCGAGCAGTGGCAGCAGGCTGTCGTCGACGATCACCACCCGATCTTCGGCGTGGTTGATGACGTAGGTCAGCTGCTCAGGAAACAGGCGGATGTTGAGGGTGTGGAGCACCGCTCCCATGCACGGCACCGCCAGGTAGACCTCGAGGTGCTCTTGGTTGTTCCAGCAGAAGGTCCCCACCCGGTCGCCGTCACCGATGCCGAGTCCGGCGAGAGCGTGGGCGAGCTGGCAAGCGTGGTCGGAGACGGTCGCGAAACTGCCCCGACGATTGCCGTCCTCGGTGATCGTTATCACCTCACTGTCGCCGTAGACCTTGCGACCGTGCTCGAAGATCATCTGGATCGTCAGCGGGTAGTCTTGCATCGTGCTCAACATGGTGGACCTCCCTATCATGGACCGGGAAAGGCGACCGCAGCCACCTGTCACAAGGCCAGCCAGCGGCAGCGATCAGGGTCGCTGGATCGCCATCGAAACGACCTCGAGCGAACGCTCGGATGCTACAACACGGATCCGGCGCCGATGAGACGAGGATGGCGAGACGTCTCGACGGGGCGAAGCAGCGATGCGGTCGCCGAGGGGGCCGCCGAGGTAGTCGACGGGGTCGTCGACGGGGTAGTCGCCGATGCGGTCACCGCCGAGCTGTTCCGCCACCGCTTCGTGGCGCTGGCGCGCCAGATGGGCGACATGCTGCAACGGATGGGGTTGTCGACCAATGTCAAGGAACGGCTCGATTTCTCCTGCGCCTTGCTCGATGCCGAGGGTCGGCTGGTGGTCAACGCACCCCATATTCCGGTGCACCTCGGGGCGCTTGGCTTGTGCGTGCGGAGGGTCGCCGAAACGGTCGAAATGGGGCCCGGCGACGTCGTGATCACCAACCACCCCGGGTGGGGTGGGTCGCACCTTCCCGATGTGACGTTGATCACGCCGGTCTTCGCAGCGGGACGCCGACTCGGCTACGTCGCCAACCGCGCCCACCATGCCGAGCTCGGTGGCTCGCGCCCGGGCTCGATGCCGCCGGCGGCAACTTGCCTGGCCGAGGAAGGGGTGGTGATCGCGCCGCAGCACTTGGTGCGTGCCGACCGCGCCGACTGGCGGAGTATCGAGCGCCTGCTACTGTCCGGTCCGTACCCGTCACGGGCGGTGACGGAGAACCTCGCTGACCTGCGGGCTGCCCTGGCGGCCAACCGTCGCGGAGCGGAGCAGCTGGTGGCGTTGGCCGGCCAGCACGGTGCCGAGGTGGTGCTCGCGCAGATGAGAGACCTTCACGCGCTCGCCGCGCGGGAGGCGCGCCGTGCCCTCCATGCCCTCGGTGCCCTCGGATCGGCGAGCCACCGCGCCACCGAGCATCTCGACGACGGCTCGCCGTTGGCCGTCGAGATCACGGTCGGCGACGGTCGTTGCCGTTTCGACTTCACCGGTTCGGCGCCGGTGCACCCGGGCAACCTCAACGCCACGCCGGCGATCGTCCGCAGCGCCGTGCTCTACATCTTGCGCTTGCTCCTCGATCGGCCGCTGCCGCTCAACGAGGGGCTGATGGAGCCGGTCGAACTGGTGATTCCCGAGGGCATCCTGAACCCACATTTCCCGGACGACCCGAAGCTGGCGCCGGCGGTGGTCGGCGGCAACGTCGAGACCAGCCAGCGCCTGGTCGACACCCTGCTCAAGGCGCTCGGCCTTGCCGCTTGTTCCCAGGGGACGATGAACAACTTCTTGTTCGGGGCCGCGGGCTTCGGGTACTACGAGACGATCTGCGGCGGCGCTGGCGCGGGGCCGGGATTCGCCGGGGCGAGCGCGGTCCATACCCACATGACCAACACCCGGATCACCGACCCGGAGGTTTTGGAGCTGCGCTATCCGGTGGTGCTCGAGCGCTTCGAGATCCGGCGCGGCTCGGGCGGCCAAGGAGCGCATCGCGGCGGAGACGGCGCTCGGCGGGTCCTCCGTTTCACCGCTCCGGTCGCGGCATCGTTCCTCACCCAGCACCGGACGGTCGCGCCCTACGGGGTCGCCGGCGGCGGCGACGGCGAGTGCGGTCGCCAGCGAGTCGTGCGCCGCGACGGCCGGGTCGAGGAGCTCGGGTCGATCGCGCAGACCGACCTCGAAGCCGGCGACCGGGTGGTGATCGAAACGCCGGGCGGCGGCGGCTGGGGCCGGGCCGAGTCGAGTTGAGCAGTCGCGGGGCGCAGCTCGCGGCGGCATCGACATCCTGCTAGCCTCTGCCCGCTTTCGCGCCACCTCCAGACCCGATGTCCAAGCGCCTCGACCGCTTCGCCGACTCAATCTCGCGCTTCCACGCCCGCCTCGGCAGCGCGGTGGCGTGGCTGACCCTGGCGATGGTGTTGGTAGGCGCCTACAACGCCGCAGGCCGCTACCTCGGACGCTTCACCGGCTGGCAGTTGAGCTCGAATGCCTACCTCGAGCTCCAGTGGTACCTGTTCTCGATGGTCTTCCTCCTGGGTGCCGCCAATGCGCTCGAGCGCGGCGCTCATGTCCGGGTCGATGTCCTATACGGCCGGTTGTCGCCGCGGGCTCAAGCGTGGATCGACTTCGTAGGGGCTCTGGTGTTCCTACTGCCGTTCGCGGCGTTCGGTGCTTTCATGGCGCTGCCGACGGTGCGCAACTCGTGGCGCGTGCTCGAGGGCTCGCCGGATCCTGGCGGTCTGCCGCGGTATCCGATCAAGACCGTGATCCCGATCGCCTTCGCCCTGCTGTTCCTGCAAGGGATCGCCGAGGCGATCAAGAGCTGGCGGCGAGCGCGGACCAGCGAGGGACCGACTCCCGAAGCGGAGGTTGGCCATGGGCTCTGAGTGGCTAGCGCCGCTGATGTTCGTGGCGGTCTTCGTCTTCATCTTTGCCGGCTATCCGGTTGCGTTCTCGCTCGGCGGCGCGGCGCTGCTGTTCGCGGCGATCGGAGTCGAAAGCGGTCACTTCGACTGGAACTTGCTCTACGCCTTCCCCGAGCGGGTGTTCGGGGTGATGTCGAACTACGTGCTGTTGGCGGTGCCGTTCTTCATCTTCATGGGCACCATGCTCGAGAAGTCGCGTTTGGCCGAGGATCTGCTGGAAACCATCGGTCTGCTGTTCGGACGGATGCGCGGCGGCCTGGCGCTGGCGGTGGTGGTGGTCGGCGCTTTGCTCGCTGCCGCCACCGGGGTGGTCGGGGCGTCGGTGGTGGCGATGGGTCTGATCTCGTTGCCGGTGATGATGCGCTACAACTACTCGCCGTCGCTGGCAACCGGCGTCATCGCCGCCGCCGGCACTCTCGGCCAGATCATCCCGCCGAGCGTGGTGCTGGTGGTGCTCGCCGACCAGATGGGGGTCTCGGTGGGAGATCTGTTTGTCGGCTCGCTGGCTCCCGGCGTGATGCTGGCCGGGATGTTCGCGGTCTACGTGGCCCTGGTGGCCTGGCTGCGACCCAACGCGGCGCCGGCGCTGCCCGCCGCCGAGCGCGCGAGCGCGAAGGGACATCTGCTGCGACGGACCGTGCGGGTGTTGATCCCGCCGCTGGTTCTGATCCTGGTGGTCCTGGGATCGATCTTCGCGGGCATCGCGACCCCGACCGAAGCCGGAGCGCTCGGCGCGGTGGGGGCGATGGTCTTGGCCGCGGCCAACCGCCGACTGAACTACAAGGCGTTGCGCCGCACCATGGACGAGACCGCGCGGCTGACTTCGATGGTGATGTTCCTGCTCGTCGGCTCGACCGCTTTCGCGCTGGTGTTTCGCGGTCTCAACGGCGACTTGTGGATCGAGGAGCTGCTGACCAACCTCCCCGGCGGCTGGATCGGCTTGCTGGTGATCGCGAACCTATCGATTTTCGTGCTCGGGTTTTTCATCGACTTCTTCGAGATCGCCTTCATCCTGGTGCCGCTCCTAGTACCGGCGGCGCGGGCCCTCGACATCGACCTGGTGTGGTTCGGGGTGCTGATCGCGATGAACCTCCAGACCTCGTTCCTCACCCCGCCGTTCGGGTTCTCGATCTTCTACCTGCGCGGGGTCGCGCCGCCCTCGATCCCGACCACCGCGATCTATCGCGGCGTGGTGCCGTTCATCCTGATCCAGCTGGTGGCGCTGGTCTTGGTGGTGGTGTTTCCGGGCCTCGTCACCTGGTTGCTGTAACGACTACCCGTGGCGCGGGAAGGCGTACTGGCAGTACGAGAGCTCGGCGGTCTCGAACCAACGGTGGCTGTCGGTGCGCGCGCGCCGCCAGTGGTCGTAGATCTTGCGGTACAGCGCATCGCGACCTGCCAGCTGGTCGAGCAGCGCGGTCGACTGCGCAAAAGCGGCGTCGAGAATCTCGTCGGAGAATTTTCGCATCTCGACCCCGTAGGCGAGCAGCCGGATCAGGGCCTCCGGATTGAGCGCGTCGTACCGCGCCTGCATCGTGACGTGGGTCTGGTAGGTGGCGGTAGTAAAGATCTCCTGGTACAGGCTCGGCAGCTTGTTCCAGGCGTCGCGGTTGACGTAGACCGAGAGGTTGGGTCCTGGCTCCCACCAGCCGGGGTAGTAGTAGTACTTCGCCACCTTGTGAAAGCCGAGCTTCTCGTCGTCGTAGGGACCGACCCACTCGGTCGCGTCGATCGCGCCGCGCTCGAGCGCCGGGTAGATGTCGCCGCCGGCGAGCACCTGCACCGTCACGCCGAGCCGGCTCATCACCTCGCCGCCGGGACCGGGAATGCGCATG
>JAQBHE010000305.1:0-8664 GCA_032128015.1 Holophagae bacterium | reverse complement strand
CTCGTCGACCCCGTTGCCGGTGGTCGAGAACACCAGGTCGCCGACCACCAGCGGTGAACTGGCCGCCAGGTTGTGCGGAAAGTTGTCGAGCTCGCCAATGGTGTCGAGCTCCCAGAGAAAGTCGGCGTCGAGCGCCGTGGTCAGGGTCTCGCTCTTCATCGGACCGTCGTTTTCACCGTCGAGGAAGCCCTCGACATCGAGCGCGACCAGGGTCGCCCGGTTCGACATGTAGTACAACCGACCATCCTCGACATACGGGGTCGAGCAAACGCCTTGCAGTGGCCAGTCGTTGACCCGGCCGGCGGTCAGCTTCTCGTGGCTCGACTGCCACAGGAACTTGCCGTCGGCGATAGCGAACGCCATCACCACGCCGTGGTCGCCTTCGACACCGGGACGACGCAGGCCTTCGTTGTTGGTGCCGACGTAAACCCGGCCTGCGTGGACCACCGGACCGGCGTAGGTCTGGGAGCCGAGCTTCTGCCGCCACCGGATACTGGCGCCGGTCTTGACATCCCACTTCGACGGCAATCCGGTTTCCGGCGACACCATGTTGCGGGAGGGGGAATGGCCGTACATCGCCGGCGGCTCGCTGGGAGCGCCTACCGCGGACGGCGCAATCACGAGCAGCGCGAGCGCGATAGCCTGAGCGACTCGGCGCCCCGACAAGCGCCGGCAGTGGGTTCGAGGATCGAAGCGGGCGGCTGGATTCATCAGTTCACCGTCACCTTGACATTGTCCCAGTAAGTCGGGGCTGGAGAGTAGCCGATCAAACCCGGGGAACCGGAGGGCACCGGCAGCGGATCGTCGGCGGTGATCGTCCACTCGGCGGGCTCCGGCAAGTCGCGCTTCCACACTTTGCCGCGCACCACCGCCTGGCCGTCTTGGGTTTCGACCCGCAGCTTCATCTTGTACCAGACCCCCATCTCCCACTCGAACGGGATCGTTTCGGCCATTCGCAGCACCGCAGACCAGCTCCGGATCTGGAGCTTCTGGCCGTTGCCCAGGAGGTCGAGGATGTAACCGCCGTTGATCACACCGACATCGCTGCGCCGCCGACCGGCCTGGTTACCCAGGACGTCTGCTTCGATCGTGTAGTTGCTCCAGCGGTCCGAGCCGATCAGCGCCATCGAGCGCAGCAGGCCGCTCTCGGCCACCGGCTTCTCGAGCACCTTGCCGCCGTCCTTCTCGACCACCTGGAAGCGCCCGGCGCCGATCCAATAGCGGCGACCGCGACCCTGGACGGTCTCGAAGTCCTCGATCATGGGCAATGGTGGGAACACCCGAACCCGAGCCTTGGCCTCGAGGGCACCCAGGGTGGCCACCACATGGCCCGCCTGGGCGGCGCCGGCCTGAGGCAACGTGACCACGCCGCCAGCACCGACCTCGCCGGCAAGACCGTCGAGACGCAGGGTCGCGGCGACCGGTCCGAGGATTCGGCCGACTTCGTTGTAGGCCCGAACCTCGAAGGTGATCTTGTCGCCCAACGACACCGTCGAATCGCCGGGCACGACCAACAGGCCGACCGGGTCGTCGCTGCCGCGGGTCTCCGCCGGCATCTGCCGCTCGGCGCTCGCGGTGTCCGCGAACGGCCGCGACTTGTTGCCAAGACAGTAGATCCCTTCTTCGGTGGTGAAGTAGATCCGTCCATAGGCCACCGCCGGCGACGAATAGAGCTCGGCGTAGCGGCCGTCCGGCATCGTCAGTTGGTCCTTGTCCAGGGCCTCGACCCGGTCCGGGTGCGGGCGCAGGATGTGGAACCAGCCGTTGACCTCGGTGGCGTAGATCTTGCCGTCGCCAAACACCGGCGCCGACTTGCCGACTGTGCCCAGGCTGTACGTCCATCGCGAGGCCCCGGTCTTGGCGTCGAGGGCAAATAGGTTCGCCGAGTTGTCCATCACGTAAACCGTGCCGTCGTGGACCAGCGGGGTCGGGAAGCCGTTGCCGATGTCGCGACGCCGCCACAGCTCGTGGCTCTTGGTGACGTCGCCGGTACCCGTGGCGTCGATCGCGACCAGACGACCGAGCGTCCCCTCGTCAACGTTCTCCTCGGAGTGACCGGCGTAGACCACCGTGCCGTCGACCACCGGCGAGCTGTTGATCGCCCGCTTCGAGAGCTCGAATTTCCAGACCATCCGGCCGGTGCGCGCCTCCAGCGCGTAGAGGAAACCGTCGCCGTTGCCGGAGATGTACAGCCGACGGCCGCCGATCACCGCCACCGTACCGTTCGACGCCGTGTTCAAGTCGGCGACCTCGCCGCCTGGGGTGGAGGTCCAGACGACGGCGCCGGTGCGCTTGTCGAACCCGTAGTAGCGGTGACGCGGCGGGCCCAGTTCGCCCCAGGTACTGTTGATGACGTTGACGATCAACAGGCCCTCGTCGACCAGCGGCGTCTGGGTGCGGCCGCCATAGCCCGAGTAGCGACCGAACTCTTCGGCCAGTGAATGCTCCCACACCACATTGCCGTCGCGGTCATAGGCGACCAGCGGCCCGGCGATCCCCTGGGCGTAGACGTAGCCGGTCTCGCGATCGGCGGCGAGCGCCGACCAGCCCGCCCGGTTGAACGGCACCGTGGTCAGCGCGGTGCTGATGCTGCGCTCCCACAGCAGCCCGCCGGTGCCGGCGTCGAACGCGGAAACGATCTCGCGCTGGAGCTTGCCTTCGCCCGCGCGGCCCTGGACGAAGACCCTGCCGCCGAGCACCACCGGAGTCGAACGGCCGATGAAGTCGTGCCGCCAGATCAGATTCTCGCCGTCGCGCGACCAGCTCTCGATCAGGCCGGTCTCGCGTGCGATCCCATCCTGGCCCGGGCCCCGCCACTGCGGCCAGTCTTCGGCGGCGGCCGGCAGGCTCCCGATGGCGGTGCCCAAGACCACCAGGAAAACGACACCAATACGTATTGAAGCTCCGACCATTCGGCTTCCCCGCTCTCGCTGTCTGTTTGAAGTCTGAGTTGAGGTCTGAGACGCGAGTAGAGCGCCCGCCAGGAGGCGGCAGAGCGCCCGCCAGGAGGCAACGCGACCATTACGCCAAACAACAGCCCGCCCTGTCAAATGCCATTCCCACTCCAACCGCGACCAGCCAGGTTGTGTAGGATCCGTCGACAGCGGCTGTCGCGATCCGTCGACGGCGGCTCTGCCCGCAACTGCACCAAATCGCACGGAGGGATCTTGGCCATGGCGGCATCTGATACCGGTTTGACCTGGCTGGTCTTCGCGCTGATGACCGCGGTGTCGTGGGGCGTTTACGGGGTGTTTCTCCACAACGGCCAGATGGCGATGGCCGACCCGGTGAACGGCCGCTACAAGGCGTTCTTGTTCGTCGGTCTCGCCTACTTCCTGACCGCGGTGTTGGCGCCGCTCGCGATCCTGGCGCTCCGCGGGTCGGATTGGAGCCTGCCGGTCAAGGGCATGGTGTGGTCGCTGGTCGCCGGCACGGTCGGTGCGATCGGCGCTTTTTGCGTACTCCTCGCCTTTGCCTCCAAAGGCACCCCGACCGTGGTGATGTCGATCGTCTTCGCCGGCGCGCCGGTGATCAACGCCTTCGTCGCGATGGCCTTCCATCCGCCGGCGGGCGGCATCCGCTGGCAGTTCTTGCTCGGCATCGCCATGGCGGCGGCAGGCGGCGGCCTGGTCACCCTTTACAAGCCGAGTTAGCGCAGCGCGGCGATCTCGAGCCGCAACGCCCGCAACTCGCTGTCGAGCCGGCCGAGCTCGGCGCGTCTCTCTTGAAGGTGCTCGCGCTCGTGCTCGACAAACCGGGTATACGGCGCGGTGGCGGCTCGCAGCCGGCCCAGGCTCTTCTCCACCTCGCCGGTGAACTCGGCCGAGAGCCCGGACATCAACCGTCGCCGTAGTTCCACGAGCCGGTCGCGGAGAGTCGATTTGGCCCGCCGCCGGCGCGCCGGCAAGACGAAGAGTCCGAGCACCGCCATCGTGCCCGCGGCGAGGATCCCGGTGACCTCCACTGCGGTCGAGGTCACCGCGGCGGTGAGCAGCGCGCCGAGCCCGACAGCACCCGCGCCGACCTCGAGCAGCGCCGCGCCGGCGACCGCAATCTGGGCGGACTGGGCCAGCCGCATCGCTTCACGCTCGCCGTCGTAGCCCTCGACCGCCCGCTGCGCCGCCTGGCCCAGGCTCGAGAGCAGCTTTCGGCGATCGCTGTCGAGCGCCCCGGCCTCGCCGACGATGCGACCGCTGTGCTGGTGCTGGCGCTTGGCCACCAGCTCGCGCACTCCCTGCCACTGGCGCAGCTCGCTCGACACCATCCAGTCGATAACGTCGCCGACTTGGCGCTCGATCGCGACCGGCAGGTCGGCGATCACCTGGCGCTCGAACTCGGCGCGCATCCGCGACTTGTTCATCAGGTCGATGATCCGTCCCAGACGCAGGGTCTCGTCGAAGAACGCGTCACCCCGGTCCTCCAACCGGTGGAGCAGGAGATCGACATCACCGAGACGGAACTGGAACTCGCGCTCCATGTCGGCGCGGTAGTGTCCGAGTTGACCTTGGAGGTCGTCGAGAGCCTGGAAGTCATCGCGCAGCTGCTCGAGCTGCTGCTGGCTGCGCGCGGCCTCTTGCTCGACCAGGCGCTGGGCGACGCCGAGCGGGTTGTCGAGCTTGAGCCTTACTTGCTCGACGCTGTCGAGGTGCGATCGAATGTATGCCTCGAGTGCTTCGAGCCCGCTCGCCGGCCCCGGCTCGCCGTGCCCCGCGGCGTGGGCGTGCCGCTCGGCCTGGGCGCGCCGCGCACTCAGCAGGAAGACCTGGGGGACGAACCCGAGCAGGCGCGCGCAGGCCTCAGCGATGAACGCCCGCACCTGCTCGACCTCCTCGGAGCTCCTCAGGATGTCGATCTTGTTGACCGCGACGATCACTTTCTTGCCCCACTCGCGCAGACCGGCGAGAAAGGCGCGCTCGCTCTCGGTGAACGGGCGGTCGGCCGAGGTCACAAACAGCACCAGATCCGAGCGCGGCACGAAGCGGCGGGTCAGCGCCTCGTGCTCACGGGCGATGGCATTGGTCCCCGGGGTGTCGACCAGGTTGATCTCGCGCAGCATCGGCAGCGGCGCCTCGATGACGATCACTCCGCGCTCCAGGGGCAGCTGGCGGCGTTGCTCGCCGTAGCGCACCCACTGGATCGAGCTGGTGGTCGGGGTCACACCTTCAGCGAGCAGCTGCTCCCCCAGCAGGGCGTTCAAGAACGCGCTCTTGCCAGCGTTGAACTCGCCCACCACCACCAGCAGGAACAGCTCGTCGAGCTGCGCGATCGAATCGGCGAGCGCCGCCTGGTCGTCTTCGGCGAGACCGAGCTTGCCGAGCGCGCCACGGAGATCGCCGAGAGTCCGACGCTCACGCGCGAGAATGGCGCGCTGGGTCTCGTCGAGGATCTTGCCGAGCATGACGGGGCGGCGTTCGCGCGGCCGGCTGCCACTGTAGCAAACGCCCGCGGCCCAAGGAGGGGTGCGGCGCGCTCAGAACGCAGCCTTCGATGGTTTCACCTACGGGCTGCTAGATTCGGCGGCGATGTCCGACGAAACAAAGCGGCACCGCTTCGGCTGGCGACCTCCAGCCGATACCCGCGAGGTCCGCCCGCCTGGATGCTAGATTCGGCGGCGATGTCCGACGAAACAAAGCGGCACCGCTTCGGCTGGCCGCACGCGTTGGCGGTCGTGGCGGGCCTTGCGATCCTGGTCGCCGGGCTGGTCGCTGTACTGGTCTTGCGCTCGGCCGGGAAAGTGGGCGAGCGAGTGGTTTCGGCCGGCAAGGACATGCTCGCCGAGGTCGAGGAGATCGCTCGCGCCTTCCGCACCGGCACCATCACCACGACGTTCATCAGCTACGCCACCCAGGTCAGCGGCAGCAACTACCTGCAGTTCGCTACCCTCGACCAGGTCGAGTTGTTCCAGCGCACCGACAGCGCCACCGCTCTGTGGGGCCGGCTCGATCTCCCCGATGTGGTGGTCGAGGCCACCGCCGAGGTGCAGTACACCTACTACCTCGACCTCAATGGACGCTGGAGCCTCGAGCTCGACGGCGACCGTATCCGGGTGATCGCACCCGAGATCCAGTTCAACCGGCCGGCACTCGATCCGTCGACCCTGAGCTACGAGATCCGCCAAGACAGCGTGCTTCGCGACGCCGACGTCGCGGTCGAGAAGCTGCGTAGCGGGCTGAGCACGATGTCTCAGAAGCGCGCGGTCGACAACATTCCGTTGGTGCGCGAGATCGGCCGGCGCAAGACCGAGGAGTTCGTGGCCAACTGGCTATTTCGCGACTTCGGCGAGAGCGCCCAACGTTACGACGTTCGGGTGGTCTTCGCCGACGAGGTGGCGAGCCCGGGAACGGTGCGAACCGGTGAGCCTGAGCCTGACTGACCGAACTGACTCGGCGCTCGAGACGTTGGAGCGCGATCGGGTCGCGCTGTGTGCTCACCAAGAGTCGCGGCTACGTGCCATCCTCGGACGGATCGCGGACGGCAACGGCTTCTACCGGCGCAAGCTCGGCGCCATCGACCCGGAGTCGTTCCGGCTGGCAGACCTCGCCAAGCTGCCGTTCACCACCAAAGACGAGCTGGTCGCCGACCAGCGGGACCATCCGCCATTCGGCACCGACTTGTCGTTGCCGCTCGACCGCTACGTGCGGATGCACCTGACCTCGGGCACCAACGGACGGCCGCTGCGCTGGCTCGACACCGAGGACAGCTGGCAGTCCCTGCTCAGTTGCTGGCGGCGGGTCTATCGGGCGATCGGCGTCGGCCCCGCCGATCGGGTGTTCGTCGCCTTTTCGTTCGGTCCATTCATCGGCTTCTGGGGCGCCTTCGAGGCCGCCCAGCAGATCGGCGCGCTGGCGCTCACCGGCGGCGGGCTCTCGACCGACCAGCGCCTCGACCACCTGATCGAGAACGAGGCCACGGTGCTGGTCGCGACCCCAACGTACGCGCTCCATCTGGCTGACGTCGCGGCCTCTCGTGGCATCGACCTCCGGCGCAGCGCGATCCGGCTCACTCTTCATGCCGGTGAGCCGGGAGCCAGTGTCTCAGGAACCCGCGAGCGCCTCCAGGCCGCATTCGGTGTCGAGTGTTTCGATCACGCTGGCGCCACCGAGCTCGGCGCCTGGGGCTATCCGGGCGCCGAGCTGCGGATGTATATGTTCGAGCCCATGTTCCTCCCCGAGCTGGTGGTGCCCGGCACCGAGAAGCTCCTGACGCCGCAGCCCGGAGGGACCCGTGGCGAGCTGGTGCTCACGAGCCTGGGACGCGATGGCAGTCCGCTCCTGCGCTGCCGCACCGGCGACCTCGTCGATCTGGTGCCCGGCGACCGCGACGACCCGCGCTGGTTCCTCCACGGCGGCGTGCTGGCTCGGGTCGACGACATGTTCGTAGTGCGCGGAGTCAACGTCTACCCGTCGGCGATCGAGAGCATCGTCCGCGAGCACCCAGAGATCGTGGAGTTCCGAGCGCGGGTGAGCCGTCATGTCGGAACGGCGGAGCTCGGCCTCGAGATCGAGGTCCGGGACGCCGACCCGCAGGGCATCGCCGCCGCGCTCGCCGCCAACCTCCACCGCCGCCTCAACCTGCGAGTGGTGATCACCACCGCCGAGCCTGGGTCGCTGCCGCGCTTCGAGCTCAAGGCTCGGAGATTCGTTTTCGACGACCCGCCGACCGCCAGCAGCGGCGGTTAGCCGACGGGAACCCGGAAAGCAGCCATCTCGCGCGAGTTGCGCACCAGCAGCACTCCGTCCTCGATCGCAGGGTTGTTCCAGGTCTTTCCCCGTAGGACACTCTCCGATGCCACCTCGCGATGACCTTCGGGAGTCGCCTCGACCGCCACCAGATCGCCGCGCTCGGTGAGCACGATCAGCCGGCTGCCCGCGAGCAAGATCTGGCCGTGGCCGTAGCGGCCACCCTTCCAGCGACGCTGGCCGGTCTCGGCGTCGACGCACGCGAGGATTCCCTCGTCGAGACCGTAGATCATCCCCTGGTAGACCACCGAGCTCGACATCCGGTTCTTCATCTCCAGGTTCTTCCACACCTCGCGGACCGCGAAACGATCGTCGTCAGCGGTCACCTCGAGCAACGCGGAACCCTCCCCGTAGCCCGACGACACGAACACCCGCCGGTCCGAGACCACCAACGGCTGCGCGACGCTGATGTCGTTCATCGTCGTCCAGGGGTAGCTCCAGAGCTCGTCGCCGGTCGCGATCGCGAGACCCACCAGGCGCTGGCCGGTGAGCAACACCAGCTGGCGATGCCCGGCCAGGGTCGCGATCATCGGCGAGGAGTAGGCGGCGCGATCGTCGAGAGCGCGCCACGCCACCTCGCCGGTGGCTGCGACCAGGGCCACCACCGATGAGCCGCGTCCTCCCGGGTGCACCACCAGCAGGTCATCCGCCAAGAGCGGGGAGCTCGCCATACCCCAGATCATGTTCTCGGAGCCGGCGTCGTCGAGGATGTTGCGCCGCCACGACACCGTGCCAGACCCACGATCGACCGCAACCAGCTCGCCGGTCGCGCCCAGCGCATAGACGCGGTCGCGGTCGACCGCCGGCGTCGAGCGCGGGCCGTCGCCGCCGAGCGCTTCGGAGAAGCGGGCTGGCCAGGCGACGGTCCAGGCCTCGCGACCGCTCTCGAGGTCGTAACGAGCCAGAACCTCCTGGTCGCGGCGCT
>JAQBHE010000304.1:0-11104 GCA_032128015.1 Holophagae bacterium | reverse complement strand
CCTCGGCGCCTTCGGGCATCGCCGGATGGACGTAGTTCTCGTTCATCGCGGTCACGTAGAAGTACACCGACTCGCGCTCTTGGACCATCCGCCGCAGACCGTCGTGGAGCACCACGGCCAGCTCGTAGGCGTAGGTCGGGTCGTACGAGACGCAGTTCGGAACCGTCGAGGCCAAGAGGTGACTATGGCCGTCCTGGTGCTGCAGCCCCTCGCCGTTGAGGGTGGTGCGCCCGGAAGTGCCGCCGATCAAGAAGCCGCGCGACTGCATGTCGCCGGCCGCCCACAGAAAGTCGCCGACCCGCTGGAACCCGAACATCGAATAGAAGATGAAGAACGGGATCATCGGAATCCCGTGGTTGCTGTACGACGTCGCGGCAGCCATCCACGAGCACACCGCTCCGGCCTCGCAGATTCCCTCTTGGAGGATCTGACCGTCCCGGGCCTCCTTGTAAGGCGCGAGCTGGTCGGCGTCCACCGGCTCGTAGAGCTGGCCCTTCGGCGAGTAGATCCCGAGCTGGCGGAACATTCCTTCCATGCCGAAGGTCCGCGCCTCGTCGGCGACGATCGGCACCAGGTGGCGGCGTAGCTCCGGATTGCGCTCGAGCAGGGTGAGACAACGGGCGAACGCCATGGTGGTCGAGATGTCGCGCTCGCCGGTGCCGGCGAGCAGACCCGAAAAGATGTCGAGCGGCGGCACCGTGAGCGCTGGGGCGGTTGTCCGGCGGGCCGGCAGATCCCCGCCCAGTGCCGCGCGTCGTTGCTTTAAGTACTGGACCTCCGGGCTGTCCTCGGGCGGCCGGTAGAACGGCGTGGTCTCGAGCTCGGCGTCGGAGATCGGAATATTCCAGCGGTCGCGAAACGCGCGCAGCGCCGATTCCCCCATCGCCTTCTGCTGGTGGGTGATGTTCTGACCCTCTCCGGCCTCGCCCATGCCGTAGCCCTTGACCGTCTTGGCCAGGATCACCGTCGGCTGGCCGCGGTGCTTGCTGGCCGCAGAGTAGGCGGCGTAGATCTTCTGGGGGTCGTGGCCGCCGCGGTTGAGCCTCCAGACCTCGTCGTCGGTGAGGTTCGCGACCATCGCCTTGAGCTCGGGGTACTTGCCGAAGAAATGCTCGCGGACATAGGCGCCGTCGCCGCTCGCCTTGTAGGCCTGGTACTCGCCATCGATCGCTTCGTCCATGCGTTGGCGAAGGAGACGCTTGTGGTCGCGCGCCAAGAGCGGATCCCAGTACGAGCCCCAGATGACCTTGATCACGTTCCAGCCGGCGCCCCGGAACACTGCTTCCAGCTCCTGGATGATCTTGCCGTTGCCACGTACCGGACCGTCGAGCCGCTGGAGGTTGCAGTTGACGACGAAGATCAGGTTGTCGAGGCCTTCACGCGCGGCAAGGGAGATCGCCCCGAGCGACTCTGGCTCGTCCATCTCGCCGTCGCCCATGAACGCCCACACCTTGCGATTCTCCGTGTCGAGGATCTCGCGGTGGTGGAGGTAGCGCATGAACCGCGCCTGGTAGATCGCCATCATCGGCCCGAGGCCCATCGACACCGTCGGGAACTGCCAGAACTCGGGCATCAGCCAAGGGTGCGGATACGAAGACAGGCCGCCGGGATCGACCTCGCGGCGGAATCGCAACAGCTGCTGTTCGCTGAGCCGTCCTTCGAGGAAGGCGCGAGCGTAGATCCCCGGCGAGGAGTGGCCCTGGATCAGCACCAGATCGCCGCCATGGTCGTCGCTCGGAGCGCGAAAGAAGTGGTTGAAGCCGACGTCGTAGAGCGTGGCCGCCGAGGCGAAGCTCGCGATGTGCCCGCCGATCCCCGACGCCTCGCGGTTCGCACGCACCACCATCGCCATGGCGTTCCAGCGCACGATGGAGCGGATCCGCCACTCGAGCTCGGCGTCGCCCGGCGACGGATCCTCGGCCGCCGCCGAGATCGTGTTCTGGTAGGCGGTGGTGGCGTTGTACGGCAGGTAAGCGCCCGAGCGACGGGCCTTGTCGATCAGCATCTCGAGCAGGAAGTGCGCGCGCTCCGCCCCCTCACGCTCGAACACCGCCTCAAGCGACTCCACCCACTCCCGGGTCTCGAGAGGGTCGGAATCCTGGATGGTTCGTTCCTCGGTCACAACTTCATTCTCCGACGCCCCACCGCCGCTCGCGCGTTGAATTGGCAAGGCAAGCCGTATCCTATCGGCTGCCTATCGAGCGCTAGCAGGGTCCGCGGGCACGGGCCCGATGGACTCGTGCGCGATCACCCGCCGCGTTCTTCGTAGACGAGCTCCCGCAGTGGTTCCCACGAGTCACCCGCGAGCTCGGCCCGCAGTCCCCGGCCCCGGAAACTGGCGTCTTGAAGACGAAAAAGGCTGGTGGACTCTCGGTCTCGCAGCTCTTTCCGGAGACCGGCCTCGACCAGCGCGCCGATCGTCGTTGATTGACGCGCAGCAACACGCTTGGCTTCCGCGAGCAAGGTCTCGGGAAGATCGATCGTTGTCTTCATTGTGGTGTCCATCCTTGCATGGACGTCCGGCAGGCACGAAATCGCAGCTCCCGCGCCGCTCCGCGACCGCAAGCTAGGCAGCGAGGAACTGGGCTAGGTGCCGATACGCCTCGCCATTCCACGCCAGACCACAGTGGGTGCCCTTGACCTCGAGGTTCTTCGTCGGGTCGGAGTGGATGCAGAACCGCCACGCCACCACACCATCGGTCTTGGTGTAGAGCGCGAGCTCGGGGATGTCCTCGGGAACTCCCAGCGTGCTCGCCATCACGAACGGGCAGTCGCACTGGCCACTGAAGCAATGCGGACGCACTTCGTCGCCGCGCTCGCGGCGCACCCGCTCGCGCACCGCGTCGCCCATCCGCAGCACCATGGGATGGGAGCGAACGCCTCGAAACGGCGAGCCCATGGTGGTCACCGAGGCAACCTGGTCGTGACGCAGCCGCGCCGCACCCCGCGCCAGGATCCCGCCGAGACTGTGGCCAACCAGGTGAACCTTGCGTCCGGTCTCCGAGGTCGCGACATCGAGGGTCTCGCACAACCGCTGCACGAGCTCGTTCAGACAGTCGGCGTTGCGCCCGATCTGCGAGCTGTAGGGCCGGTAGCCGATTCGCCGAAGCCACCAGCGAAGTTCGACCAGGTAGGAGTCCGATCCCATGAACCCGGGAACCGTGATCACCGCCGAACCGTCGCCGCGTGGCACTCCGACTCCGTAGTACGCCGGGTGCATCCGCAGCGCCGCCCAGTCGACCCCGAGCAGCGCCTCTCTCCAGATCGGCACCCATGCCGGCCGGTGGTCGAGGAGAAACGTGGATTCCAGGCTCATGATCTCCCCTTGCTACGCGTTTTTCTCCGAGAACGCGCGACCCCGAGCTCGACCGCTGGCTGCACTTCGACTCCGGCGAGGTCTCGCATCTCGGCGAACGCATCGTCGAGGAAGCCGCACAGCACATCGGCATCCGGGCACGCCTTGCGGTCGCTGTTGAGGCCGATGAACAGCTGCTGGTCGTAGCTGAAGATCGCGCAGCCCACGCCCATCTGGAAGCCTACCGGCACATAGGGGTAGTAAGCGCGCAGCCGGTGACCGCAGGCGTAGAGCGGGATCTGCGGCCCCGGGACGTTGGTGCAGACCATGTTGAACGGCGGCGCCGACGCTACGGCCATCGAACCGAAAGCCGCGAACAGCGGCGGCGGCACCGCGCCGCCGAGCCCCGAGAAGAGACTGACACCGTCGGCAATCATCCCGTCTTTCAGTGTTCGGGTTGTTCCCCGGATCACCTTCAGGCGGTGGACCGGGTCTGACAAGCCGATCGGAACACCCACCGGCAGCACCGACACCTGGTTGCCGAGGTCGCCGGCGGCGCCGGCCGGACGCGCGTTGACCGGCACCATCACCCGCATCATCCGGCCCTGGGGATCCTGCCCGTGGTGCTCGAGATACTTGCCGACGGCCCCGCCGAGCGCCGCGAGCACGACGTCGTTGACCGTGCCTCCGAGCGCCGCGCGGATCGCCCGCGCCTCGGCGAACGAGACCCGAGTCCATTGGAAGTTGCGCTCTCCGGAACAGGCGCGGTTGAACGGCAGAGACCGCGGCGGACGCAGCAGGGTCGGCAGAGTCTCGCCCCACACCGCCAGGACGCTCTGCGCTTTCTCGAAGTCGAAGTGGCGGCCGACCTCGGTCAGCGATCGCAGCACGTTCGACCACGAGTCGATGCTGCCGCGGGTCGCATCCCAGATCGCGTCGCCGATTCGGGCGCGGCGGTCGAGCGGCGTCGTCGGCTGGTAGCGATCCTCGAAGCTCGGCGGCGGCGGGTCGCGCTCGAGATCCATGATCGTGGTCAGGATGGCGTTGCCGCCGACCCCATCGACCATCGCGTGGTGGACCTTGCTGAGAACCGCCGAGCTGCCATCCGCGAGCCCGTGGATCACATGCAGCTCCCACAGCGGACACTCCCGATCGAGGCGGGCAGCAACCAGCTCGTTGACCTTGGCGCGAAGGTCTTCCTCGTCGCCGTCGCCCTCGAGCCGATGAAGGACGACGTGGCGGTCGAGATCGAAGTCGGGATCGGTCTCCCAGGTCGGATGACCGAGGTTCCAGGGCGCCGGCACCACCCGCTCGCGAAACCGCGGCAACCGGGTCAGCTTGGCTGCGATCGACTCGCGATAGCGGTCGAACGGCAGCTCGCCGTCGAACCGGCACAGCGCCCCGATGTGCATCGGACACTCGCGACGCTCGAGGTACAAGAAGGACGCGTCGGTCGGCGAAAGACGGCCGCTGTGATGGGGGCTCATGGGTGGAATTTTGTGGACACCAAGCGATAAAGGCTATCACGCAGCCATGCGGGTCGCGCCGGCGGTACCACCCTCAGGTGTCGCCCTCCGAACCCCTCTTTTTCTGAGCCGACCGGTCTCGATCGCCGGACGCATCCAGCTCGTCGACCAGGTCGTTGAGCCTCAGCGGATCGAGTCCCGGGAGCAATCGAAGCCGGCGAGTCGGCGTGCGGTACCTCTTCGCACGGCGAAGATGCTGTCGACTGCGCAGGCCCTCGCGAAGCAGATCGTTAACGACGCGCTTCAAGGAACTTCCTTCGCGGCGTCGGAGGTCTTCGATCTGAGCCGCAAGCTCGTCATCGATCGTCAGCGTTGTTCGCATCCAAGCATCATGATTCGCCACCTGCCGTGATGACAAGGTGCCCGAACCAAGCCCCTGGGTCCCAGCCTGAACCTTTGGGGGCACCGTCGCGTGGAGCACAACCGGAAGCTCAAATCGGCGCGCGACCCGCTCTCCCGCCCACCAACCACCGAATCATCGGCAGGTGGGCACGACCGAGAAAAACCTGGCCGTCGACCAGGTAGGCCGGAGTGCCCACCACCCCGGCGGCCCGGAGCTCGATTCCCTCCGCTTGGAGGCGATCTGGATCGACCTGCGAGGTGACATCGTGGGCGAACAGATCCCCTCGACCGAGACTCGCGACGACACCGTCGAGCGCCCGAGGGTCCTCGATGTCCAAAGTGCCGGCCCAGAATCCCGCGAACACCCGCTCGACATACCTAGTGACCACATCGGGAGCGTTCTCGCGAAGCTGCGCCAGAACACCCAAAGCCAAACGCGAATCGTGGTGCCGATCGAGGTCGCCGAGGTCGAGCCCCTGCACCGCGGCGTAACGACGAAGATCCATCTCCCGATAGCGAGCTCGGAACTGCCGATGCCGCGCTCCCCGATCGCTCTCCCCGCTCGAAGCGACCGCCGGTTGGGCCACCGGCCGGGTCATCCCACGCCACTCGATCTCGAGACCGAGGTCACGGGCGAGCTCGAGGGTAGGACCCAGCGCCAAGTACGACTCGGGTTGAGCGAAGTCGATGACCGCGACCAACCGCGCCCGCTCACTCAGTTCCATGAGCCCCGCTCCCAAAGCTCCGATAGGCAACATCGGGCGCCGCACCCCGCCGTCCCGCGAGTATCCAGCGCACCATCGGCAGATTCTCGCGGCCGAAGAACAGCTCGCCCTGGACGACAAAGCTGGGAACCCCGAAAATCCCGGCGTCGAAGATCGCTGTCTGCATCGCGTCGTGCTCGACCTGGCCTCCGCCGCCCAGAAACGCCTCGAATCCGGCGGCCCCAGCACCCGCCTGTTCGAGCAGAGCCGCAATCACCTGAGGGTCCTCGACATCCAACTCGCGCCGCCAGAACGGCCGATAGACCAGGTCGAGATAGCGGCGCAGCACCGATTCCCCTCTGGCCTTCGCCCACATCCAACCGATGTGCGCGATCGAGGTATCCCAGATCTTGACCGTGCCGCGCACGGTCGAATCCCGAAGTGCTGCATAGCGACGACAATCACGATAGGCGTATTTCACCGCCGCCCACTGTTCCTCGGAGCGGTCCTGCTCCACCACCTCGTCCTGCTCGCCGAGCCGCGCCGATCCGAGATAGCTTGGAATGTCGAGGGTCAGCGGCCGCCAGTCGACATCGATCCCGATCTCGTCCGCGATCTCGGCCGTGGGGTCCATGGCGAGGTACGCGTAGGGACTCTTGATGTCGAGATAGACGATCAGCGGCGATGCCGAGACGAATGGATCGAATCGATCGGTCATGGAAACGCACTACCGGGCGAATCGTTGCGCCGGCGATCGTACACCGCCCCCGCGGCCCGGCCGCTGCTAGGATCTCGCCGCACCAGAAACGGCTCGAGTTTCCCCCAGCGAGGGCCCATTCCCGATGGCCAAGTCCAAGATCCGCAAGAAGTACCCGCACACCGCTCGCCTCGGCAGCGATTCGATCGAGCTTGGGAGGTTCTCCGAGCTAGACGTATCAGACGTCCTCGAGTTCGCGAGCGCGCTCTCCGAGCAGGACCAGATGTTCCTGCGCTTCGACATGACCAAGGAGTCGGTGGTGCGCCAGCTCCTGGCCGACCAAGAGGGCGACCAGCGAGTGACTGTGATCGCCCGCGCCGGCGGCGCCATGGTTGGCTACGGCAGCCTGAGCCGCGAGCCCCTGTCGTGGACCCGCCACCTGGGCGAGATCCGGATCATCGTCGCCACCGGCTGGCGCGCCAAGGGTCTCGGCGCGCTGCTCGCCAAGGAGATCTTCGAGATCTCCAAGGAGCTCGAGCTGCGCAAGGTGGTCGCGCGAATGGCGCTGCGCCAAGAAGGCGCCCGCCGAATGTTCGAGCACCTCGGCTTCGCCGCCGAGGCCCTGCTCCCCGACTGGGTCGTCGACCGCGCCGGCCGTACCCACGATCTGCTGATCATGGGTCACGACGTGTCGCACTCGGGGTAGCGCCTCCACGACATCGCTCCCGGTTGGAGTCCCATGGAACTGTCCCAGCTCTCCTGGATCACCAACTACATCTGGGGCATCGCCGACGACGTCCTGCGGGACCTCTACGTGCGCGGCAAATACCGCGACGTCATCCTGCCGATGACCGTGCTGCGCCGCCTCGACGCGGTGCTGGAAGACAGCAAGCAGTCGGTGCTCGACATGAAGGCCACGCTCGATCGGGCGGGCGTGGAGACCGAAGAGCGCGAGAACTTCCCGAACGCAGCCTTCGGGTCCTGGAAGGTGACCGTCGAGCGACCGCTGCGCATCGCCGGTGCCGACGCCCAATCGGTCTCGTTGCGGTGCTGCTAGCCGAGCCCGCTTTGGGTGTCGGTGACGGTCAGCGTGAACTCGACGTTGCTAGGGGACTCTCCCCATCTCTCCGATCCCTCTGACACCACCTCCCTTGCGATCCCTCTGGCACCACCTCGTAGTTTGGACGCACGCGGCCCAGATTCGTCCTTCTTGATCAAGGGAGGCACAGAATCCAGGAGAGCCACCGTGGTACTGATTGCCGCCGGTGTGTACTAGGCTGCTGAAACAATCAAGCGCATGGAGAGATCTGAAGGTGACCTCTGCCCTAAAGAGGTCGACTTACAACCCATCAAGCGTATGAGCGGTGAGCCCATCCCGAACGGCGACAACGTCGTTTCGCACCGCCGATTCTCCGGAACCTCCGGCGAGGCGGCGCGCGACTCCGTCCGGCGCCTAATCACCTTCCTCAAGGAAATCACGGAGCTTCGTTGGAAAACGGTCCGGGATGTCGATGACTACGAGAGGGTGCTCTGGCTCTCGGACCTTCCCCGCGAGCCCGAGTGCCTGTGCGCCGCCTGGGATCTGAACGAGGACCCGAGCCCAGAAGCTTGGCTGTCGATCAGCAAGCCTCGGCTCATGGACCCGCCAGTGCCGCCCTCCGAGATCCAGCGCTGGCTGAAGCGCGATGAGCTGAACGACTGCACTCTCGAGCTGCCGGAGCTCCGCGAGAGCATCCTGGTCCCGGCGGCGGGTGACGAAGAGCCAAGCAACCGCCAGGTGCTCCTCGCCGATCACCCAGAAATTCGTGTTCTCTGGGAGAACTACGTCGAGAGCCAATGGTGGCCCTGGAAGGAGCGGACCCTGCCCAAGAAGTCCGTGAACGACTTCTACACGGAGCTCTTCTCCATCTACCAGCGACAGAGCCGACTCGGTGAACAGTTCGAGGTGGTCGTCGGTCTCGGTCTCCTTGGCTGGAAGGACCCCCATGGACAGCGAATCAGACGACACCTGATCACGGCTCACTGCGAGGTGGCCTTCGACGCTGAACGTGGCGTCCTGACCGTTGGTCCTGCCGGTGACGGGGCGAGGCCCGGCCTCGAGCAAGACATGATCGACCCCGTTCACCGGCCGCCACCAGCGACCCTGAGCCAGGTCGAGCCGTGCCTGACCGATCTGAGTGATGACGTCTGGGACGTGCGCCTCTTGGGTCGGATCTTCTCATCATGGGCCAACAGTGTTCCCTCGAGCAACACACCGAGCTTGGGGCTCGAGGCACCGACTTCTCTGTCGGAGCATCCTCAGATCACCCTGGCCCCAGCGATCGTTCTCCGACGCAGGAGTGAGCGCTCCTTCGTGCGCTTCTTCGAGGAACTGCTGAAACACATAGATCTGACCGGGCAGCTGCCCGGTGGCCTTGCCGGCTTCGTGGCGCCGCCCGCTGATCGCTCGACAAGGCCCCCGTCGGAATCAGAAGCAGCGGTCGACTCTCCTGACGAGGTCTACTTCCCTCTGGAAGCGAACGATCAACAACGTCAGATCCTGACCCGCCTCGCGGACCATCCGGGGGTCCTGGTGCAGGGACCGCCCGGCACCGGCAAGTCCCACACGATTGTGAACCTGATCTGCCATCTGTTGGCAACGGGTCAGCGAGTCTTGGTGACGAGCCACACGACACGGGCCCTGGCAGTGATCCAGCGCTTCCTTGCGGAGCGCGTTCCCGACATCGCGCCGCTCTCGGTTGTCCTCGTCGCCAACGATCGCGATGGCCTGATCCGTATGGAGGAGTCGGTGCAGGGCATCACCGATCGCCACCACAGATTCGAGCGGTCGCAGCACGAACGCGAGATCGGCCGATTGGAAGCGGAGCTCGGTACGGCCCGCCGAGACAAGGCGTCCGCCCTGGCCCGACTCAGGGCGATTCGCGAACAGGAGATTCAGCTCTACAACGGGAAGTTCACCGTCTACTCGGGTACCTTGGCCCGAATCGCCGAGCAGCTTCGGAGCGAAGCCGATCAGGTCGCGTGGTTTGAAGACCGCCCGGAGGAGGCTGCGGTGCCGCTCGCGCCGGTGGAGGCCGGGGAGCTTCTCGACCTGCTTCGCGAGCCGACTGACCAAGACGTCGAGCCGATCGATCTGCCACCCAACCCCAACACACTGCCCAGCCCAGAGGATGTCTCTCGGGTGGCCGCGAGACTACTCAAGGCCGAGCGGAAACTCGCCGACTGCCCAGGTCAAGACACGAAGTACTACGGAGGCTTCTGCCTCCTCGAAGATGCCGGAAGGACTCGACTCCGATCGTTGCTGAAACGGGTGCGCGACACGCTCGATCGGGTGAACGAGAAACCTGGAGCCTGGGACTCGAGAGCCGCGCTCGCTGTGCTGTCCGGGAACCACGCGCAATGGACTGCGCTGTTCGAGGAGACCAAGGGGCCCCTCGAGCGCGTCGGGGAGCTGCTCTCTGCACGGCCGGAGGCAGAGGTCACCATACCGGCGAAGCGTGACCGGGCCACGATTCGTGCCGACGCAGAGGACATCCTGAACCACCTCGAGCAAGGCGGCTCCTGGGGCTTCTGGCCCCTCCGCAAGGCAGTCGCCAAGCGAAGCGGCTACCTGAAGACCGAGGTCCGAGTGGACGGACGCCCGTGCTCGACTCCAGCCGAGATTCGTGAGCTGATTCGATGGCTCGACATTGACAAGTCTCTTTCCCAGCTGAGCCAACTTTGGTCTCGAGTTGCACCTGTCGGAAGACAGGCGTTTCCGACTTGGCGCGCCCACTTCACGGATCTCGAGAACCGGCTCGAAGGGTGCCAGTCTCTCAAGCCGGTGGTCGAGGAAGTCGGCCAACTCATCGAGCACCAATCATTCGCGCCCCAGCTCTCTTCCAAGAGCTCGCTCGACGAGGCGATTGCGGCGCTCACAGCGGCTCAGCTACAGGCCGCCAGCCAAGCGACAGCCAGTGAGATGGCGCTCCTGCGCGCCGAGCTCGATCGGATCGCCGAGACGGCCACCCGACCTCTCCTTCAGCCGCTGAAGCAGGCGCTCGAGTCTTGCGACGCCGAAGGCTACGAGGTGGCATATCGACGCCTCGCCGACACACGAGCTCGAGCTCTACGGCGCGAACGGACAACGGTCCTTCTTCGGCTCCTGTCCGAAGGTTCGCCACGGCTCGCAGCAAACCTGAAGGCTAAACCCCACGAGAAGGTCTGGAATGAGAGGATCGCCGATTACCTGAAGGCCTTTCGCTGGGGCCAGGCCAGGGCCTGGATGGAGAAGCTCACCGATCCAGATGAGGAAGAACGTCAGCGCCAGCGTCTCGATGCGGAGCGTGGCCGCGTCCGCAAGCTGCTGGAGATGCTCGCAACCGCCCACGCTTGGTCTCACTGCTTTCGCAGAATGACTGAGAGCCAGCGGCAGCATCTCGTCGCCTGGTCGAAGGCAATGAGAGCCGTTGGCAAGGGCACTGGTAAGTATGCGGCAAGCCATCGGCGGACGGCTCGCGAGCACATGAAGGAATGTCGAAGTGCCATTCCGTCGTGGGTG
>JAQBHE010000303.1:0-7057 GCA_032128015.1 Holophagae bacterium | reverse complement strand
CCGAGGAAGACCAACGCCGAAAGGGTGAGCGCGAGACACAGCCACCGGAAGACCTGCGCCTTGAGACGACGCGCGCGCAGCGTCGGCCCCGCCCGCAGGTCGACGCGCGGCGCGCCGATGGGGGCGTCCTGGGAACGGCTGCCAGCAGCGAAATCGCTCACTCGTAGACCTCCCGGAAGCGCCGCAGTACGCGGTGCGCCACCAGGTTCATCGCCAGAGTGATCGCGAACAGCAGCGCGGCGACCGCGAACAGCGTCTTGTACGCGATCGACCCTGCGGGCGCGTCGCCCAGCGACACTTGGACGATGTACGCGGTCATGGTCTGAATGCTCTCGCGAAAATCGAAGGTGAGGTTCGGAGTCTGGCCGGCCGCCAGGGTCACCGCCATGGTCTCGCCGATCGCCCGCGACACCGCGAGCACGAACGAGGCGAGCACCCCCGAGAGCGCCGCCGGCAGGATCACCCGCAGCGATACCTCCATCGGCGTCGCACCGAGGGCGAAAGCCCCCTGACGCAGTTCCTCGGGGACCGCCCGCAGGGCGTCGTCGCACAACGAGGCGACCATCGGCATGATCATGATCCCGACCACGATCGAGGCACTGGCGGCGTTGAACACCCGAGTGTCGGGGATCACGCGCTGCAGGATCGGGGTGACAAACGTGAGCGCGAAGTAGCCGTAGACCACGGTCGGAATGCCGGCCAAGATCTCGAGCAACGGTTTGAGGAAGCTTCGGGTCTTGGGAGTCGCGTACTCGCTGAGAAAGATCGCGCTCGCAAGCCCCAGGGGAACTGCCACCACGCTCGACCCGACCACGATCAGCATCGTGCCGGAGAGCAGCGGCAGCACACCGAAGGAGCGCGGCTCGAGGAGTGGGGTCCAAGTGGTGCCAAACAGAAACTCGCGAAGGCTCACCACCCGAAAGAACTCGACCGCCTCGAAGGCGAGCACGCCGATGATGCCGACGGTGGTCGCCACTGACAGCAGCGCGCACGCAAACAACAGGACCCCGACCCCTTCCTCGACACCGGTCCGACGGAAGCTTCGGCGACGGGTCAGCGATGCCAGGCCTCGGGCTGGTGCGGAGTCGGATCGCGGGGCGGTCACGGCGTCGCTCAAGGTTGGACAAGCCTAGGGTTGAAACAGATCGAGGAGCGACCTTCCGCTCGCCGACTCGCTGAACACCGTGCCAGTCACCCGGCGGGCGAAGCGGGAACGGGCGGCGTCATAGATCGAAGGCGGCATTGCCACGTAGCCGACCTCGGCTGCGAGCTCGGCGGCGTTCTCGAGGTAGAACTCGACGAACCGCGCGACCTCCGGCCGTTCCGCCGCGGCCGTCGCCACATAGATGAAGACCGGGCGCGAAAGCGGAGCGTAGCTGCCGTCGTTGATGGTAGTCGTCGAGGGCTCGATCGGGCCGGCGCCGCCGTCGATCGGCACCACCCGCAGCCGGCTTTGGTTCTCTTCGTAGTAGGCGAAGCCGAAGAACCCGAGCGCCGCACGGTCGCCAGCGACACCCTGGACGATGACGTTGTCGTCCTCGCTGGCGGTGAAGTCGGTGCGGCAGGCTCCGCTCTTGCCGTTGATCACTTCGGTGAAGTAGTCGAAGGTACCGGAGTCGGTTCCGGGCGCATAGAGCACGATCTTCTCGGCCGGCCACCCCGGACGAACGTCGCGCCAGCTGGTCACCGCGCTGTCGGGCTGCCAGATCCGCTTGAGTTCCTCCACCGTCAGGTGATCGACCCAGTCGTTCGCGGGGTTCACCACCACCGACAGGCCATCGTAGGCAATCGGCAGCTCGATGAACTCGATGCCGTCCTTCTCGGCCAGTTCGATCTCGCTGCCCTTGATCGGGCGCGAGGCGTCGTTGATGTCGGTCTCGCCGGACGTGAACTTCTTGAAGCCGCCGCCGGTACCCGAGACGCCGACCGTGACCCGGACTCCGGACTCGACCTTGCCAAACTCTTCGGCCACCGCTTCGGTGATCGGAAACACCGTGCTCGAGCCGTCGACCGCGACCGTGCCCTGGAGGGAGGCCACGACGCCGCCTCCCGGCGCCTCACCACCACCGCAGGCGAGCAGGGGGCAAACGAACAGAATCGATATCAGTTTCTTCATGGAAATCCTCGCAGGGGTGTTCGGTTGGAAATGCTGCCGGGGCGACGACCGCGCGTCGCGACGTTCGCGCCTCCCGAGGCTTCGCAGGCTGGCGAAGCCGAGTGAAGACTCTGTGAAGGAATTCGTGAAGATCCGAACAAGGGCTCCGAATCCAGGGAACCAGCTATGTTGCTGGCTCCGCCAACGGCAGCGACATCTCAAAGCGACTTCCCTCGCCGGGCCCGCTGGTGACTGAGACCTCGCCGCCCATCGCCTGCGCGACGTTCTTGACGATCGCAAGCCCGAGACCCGTGCCACCCAGGTCGCGCGATCGCGCCCGATCGACGCGGTAGAAACGCTCGAAGATCCTGTCCAACTGGTGCGGCTCGATCCCCACGCCCTGGTCAGCCACGACCACCACCGCTCGCTGGCCTTCCACTCGCAGCTCGATCTCGACTCGACCTCGCTCGTCGGAGTACTTGATCGCGTTGTCGATCAGGTTGCTGAACGCCTGGCGCAGCGATTCTTCCTCGCCGACCACGATCACCGGATGCTCCGGAAGATCGAATAGCAGCCGCACCTCGCGCGCCTCCGCCGCCGACCGCAGAGCGCGGGTTGCTTCCATCACCGGCACCCGCAGATCGAGCGGCCGGCGCTCCACCGCGTCCTCGCCGGCCTCGATACGTGACAGCGACAGCAGATCCGTGACCAGAGCCGACAGGCGCGCGGTCTGGATGCGGATGCGCTCCAAGAAGCGCTGGCGGGTCGCTTGATCGAGGTCTTGGGCGTCGAGCAACGTCTCGACATAGCCACGGATCGCGGTGAGCGGGGTCTTGAGCTCGTGGGAGACGTTGCTCACGAACTGCCGCCGGATGCCTTCGAGCCGTTGGAGCTGGGTGACATCGTGGAGCACCGCTACCGCACCAATCACCTGTCCCCCACCGTTGAGCAGTGGTGCTGCGTGGATCTCGAGGGCGCGGCGACGAAGACCGTCTCCGACCGACGCTTCTCCGTCCACGGTCTCGCCCGAGGTCTGCGCCGATCGCAGCGCCTGGCCGATCTCGGGCACCCGGGTCGCCTCGTAGAGCGGTCGTCCCGGGAGGTCAGTCCGCCCTTGGATGCCGAGCAGCTCGGTGGCCGCCTCGTTGAGCAGAACGATGCGATCCTGCTCATCCACCGCCACCAGACCCTCGACCATGCCGGCGAGGATGGCGGTCAACTGGTTGCGGTCGTTGGTGATCGTCTGCAGTTGGTCGGAGATCTGAGCGCTGGTGCGGTTGAGCGCCGCCGCCAGCCGACCGATCTCGTCGCGGCTCGAGACCTCGACCCGCCGGTGATAGTCGCCGCGCTCCCAAGCGTCGGCCAACGCGGCGACACCGACCAGCGGCGCCGCCACCCGGCGCGCGAAAAAGAAGGCAACGCCGAGTCCGATGATGGTCGCGAGCGCTGCGGCGCCGAAAACCGCCCGGCGCAGCGCGCGCAGCCGGTGGTCCACCGCCTGCAGCGAGGTCGCAACGCGCACGAAGCCGCCGACTTCGCCCGCCGGGGTCAGCACGGGCACCGCCACGTACATCATGTCGCGCTCGAGCGACGCGCTGCGGCGGACCGCGCTCCCCAGACCCAACGACCGCGCCGCCAGCACCTCTGGACGATCGGCGTGGTTCTCGGCCCGCTGCGGATCGAGGTCCGAGTCCGCGATCACCCGACCGCTGCCATCCATGATCGTCAGGCGAAACCGGTCACCGCTCTCCAGACCACTGCGGTCGGCCTCTCGCGAACTGCCGCCGGCCAGGTCGCGCACCCGCGCGTCGAGGTCGAAGCCGGCAAGCAGCTCTTCGGCGACGATCGCCCGCACCAGACGCGCCTGCCCAGTGAGGCGGCGCTCGACCTCGCCGAGCGCTTCGGTCTCGGCTTGACGGGCGGCCAAGAAGCCAATCACCGTGGCGGTCACCAGCACAATCGCCGCCATGCCGGCGAACAGCTTCCACAGCAAGCGGGAGCGCAGAATCACTCGTGGTCATCCCGAAACGAGTAGCCGACGCCGCGCACGGTCTCGATCAGCCGCCGATGCCGGCCGAGCTTCTGGCGCAACGAGCGAATGTGGACGTCGATGTTGCGGTCGATGACCACCGCCTGCTCCCCGATCGATCGGTTGATCAGCTGGTCGCGGGTGAACACCCGGCCGGGGTGGGCCACCAGATAGTGGATCAGTCGGAACTCGGTGGGCGTGACCTCCACCCTCTCGCCGTCCACCAGCACCCGATGCCGCGCCGGCTCGACGACCACCGGCCCGCAGGCAACCCGTTGCTCGGGGGCGGCGCGACTGTCGTCGAAGCGGACGCGGCGCAGCACCGCCTTGACCCGCGCTACCAGCTCCCGTGGTGAGAAAGGCTTCTGGATGTAGTCATCGGCGCCGACCCCGAGGCCGAGCACGACGTCGCTCTCCTCGCCCTTGGCGGTGACCATGATCACCGGAATGTGCGCGGTCTCCGGACGCGACCGCAGTCGCCGGCAAACGTCCAGGCCGTCGACCCCGGGCAGCAGCAGATCGAGGAGCACCAGATCTGGCGACTCCCTGGTCACGGTCTCGAGACCTGCACCGCCGCTGCCAGCGCTGAGCACTTGGAAACCCTCGCGCTCGAGGTTGAAGCAGAGCACCTCGAGGATGTCCGGCTCGTCCTCGATGACGACGATCTTCTCTCCGCTCATGGCTGCAAGTCCTTCACTCCCTGTCCGTGCGAAGCGCTCCTGGCCTCGGGAAGCCTACTGGCGAGTGTAAAGGGGGAATGAAGGACCCGAGGTTCTCAGCGGACGGCGGGACAACGGACCAACCCGCGCAAGGCCGTCCATTCCTTGACGTTTCACGCCTTCTTCACCGAGTCTTCACGCTCCGCTCCTAACCTTCGCCCCGCCGGCACGACCGCCAGCAAAACCCAACCGAGCGGCGACCGCATCAACCCGCCGTCCGAGGAGGACCGATGCCCCCCACCCAAGCCCCGACCGTAGCGCGCTGGCTCCAGGTCCTTCCCGGACTGCTGACTGGCTTGGTTCTCCAAGCCCCGGCCTACGCGGCGGACGACTGGAAGGCCTACTGGCAAGACAGCACGCACATCGAGTCTGCCGACGGTCGCTTCGCGATCAAGATTGGGGGCCGGATTCACGCCGACTTCAGCTTCGCTGATCCCGACCCGGCACTCGAGTCCGTTTTTGCATTCGAAGACGGATCCGAAATCCGCCGCGCCCGACTGTTCGTCGAGGGCACGCTCTACGAGCGAGTGGAGTTCAAGGCCGAGTACGACTTCGCGGGTGGCGCCGCCGCCTTCAAGGACGTCTACGTCGGGCTGGTCGACCTGCCGGTAGTCGGGGCTCTGAGGATCGGCCACTTCAAGGAGCCGTTCGGGCTCGAGGAGCTGACCTCCAGCAAGTACATCACCTTTGTCGAGCGCTCGTTCCCGATCGAGGCCTTCGCACCGTCGCGCAACATGGGCCTGATGCTCCACAACTCTGCGGCCGGCGACCGGATGACCTGGGCGGCCGGCGCCTTCAAGGATACCGACGACTTCGGCCAAGCGCTCAACGACGAATGGAACCTCACCGGACGGGTCACCGGCGTCGCCTTGGCCGAGAAAGAAACCGACACCCTGCTCCACCTCGGGCTCGGATTGTCGTCGCGGAGCCCGGTCGACGAAGTCGGACGCTTCCGCGTCCGTCCCCAGGCCCACATCGCGCCCCGGCTGGTCGACACCCGCTCGTTCGCCAGCGACGGTGTCGATCTCTTGGGACTGGAGGCGGCGGTGGTGGGTGGTCCCTTTTGGGCCCAGGCCGAGTGGATCCGGGCCAGCAGTTCGGGCCCGACCGCGATCGATCTCGACGGTTGGTACGTGCAGGCGGGCTGGTTCTTGACCGGGGAATCCCGGCCCTACAAGCGCTCCGAAGGCGTGTTCGATCGGGTGCGACCGCAGCACGACTTCGTCTCCGGAGGCGGCACCGGGGCGTGGGAGCTCGCGCTGCGCTATGGCGCACTCGACCTCACCGATGGCGCGGTGCAGGGCGGTGAGCAGGACGGCTACGGCGTCGCCGTCAACTGGTACCTGAACCCGGCGGCTCACGCGATGATCGACTGGGTCAGCACGGACCTCGAGGGCGTCGGTCGCGCCGACTTCCTGCTGCTGCGCCTACACGTCGACTTCTGACTGCGGTCGCTCGACCACAGTCCGCCGACTCGTCTCGGGTAGGATCGCGCGGCCGAATATCAGTGCCCGATCGAGGGCGTGGTCTCCCGGCTCCCGGGAGATGCGAGCTCGCCGCTCGAGGCGAGCACGGGACCGATTCGGCTGAGGAGATGTGGCGCGATGAGGAGATGGCTGCCAGTGCTTGCGGTGGGGGCCATCGTGTGGCTCGTGCCGACACCATCAGGCATCACCGAGGACGCCTGGTCGCTCTTGGCCATCTTCCTCGCCACCATCGCCGGCTTGATCGTCACCCCATTGCCCGGGGGCGCAGTGGTGTTGCTGGGGGTGTGCGCGCTTGCGGTCACCGGCGTGCTACCGATCGACCAGGCGCTCGCGGGCTACGGCGACCCCGTGGTGTGGCTGGTGCTCGCCGCCTTCTTCATGGCCCGCGGCATGCTCAAGACCGGCCTCGGCCGGCGAATCGCCTTCCAGTTCGTGCGGCTACTCGGCCATCGCTCGATCGGGCTCGGCTACGCGCTGACCGCCACCGACTTCGTGCTCGCGAGCTTCATCCCGTCGAACACCGCGCGCGCCGGCGGCATCCTGTTCCCGATCGCGCGCAGCGTCACCCAGGTGTACGACAGCGAGCCGGGACCGACCGCAGCTCGCCTCGGCACCTTCCTGATGGCGGTGATCTACCAGTGCGAAGTGGTGGTGTGCGCCACCTTCCTGACTGGTCAAGCATCGAACCCGCTGATCGCCAGGTTCGCCGGCGATGTCGCGAACGTCG